>JAZBOO010000025.1:0-36054 GCA_036351155.1 Candidatus Krumholzibacteriia bacterium
GATGGCGGCCGCCAACGGCTTCATGGCCGTGGCCATGGGGGCCTTCGGGGCCCACGGCTTGAAGAAACAACTGGCCGCCCTGCCCGACCTGGCCCAGAGGCTGGAGTGGTGGGAAACGGCTGCTCGCTATCAGATGTACCATGCCCTGGCGCTGGGTTTGCTGGCCGTGCTGGCCACCCGGGTCAACTGGAGCGGGATCACCGCCGCCGGCTGGGCTTTTCAGCTGGGTATCCTGGTCTTTTCGGGCAGCCTGTATGTCATGACCTTGAGCGGATGGCAAAAGCTGGGCGCGGTCACTCCCCTGGGTGGCCTGGGGTTGCTGGTGGGCTGGGTTTTACTTTTCCTGGCGGCGGCCAGGCGGTAAAAATTCACCGTTCTGGGTTGGCGGAGAATTTTTTTGCCAAGTTATTAAATTGGTGTTTTCATGTCCAAAATAACTGAATCTATTCCAGAATGTGGAGGGTCTCCTTTGCATACAATAAAAGATTGCGGCGCTTACATCCGGGTGGATATCGAAGGAACTGATTCCCGGGTCATTATCGAGGGAATCAAGGCCGCCTACGCCCTGCCCGACTATCAGTCTCGCTACTCCCTCTGGGTTTTCGGTCCGGAAAGTTTCCGGGTCCAGATGGGGGAACTCCTGGAGATCGCCCAGTTCATCCGCAAGAGCTATAGTCGGACCAGCGCTCGCACCCGCCGGGCCATGGTGATTCCCCCGGGTTTGAATGCCGGCTTTGCTCGGGTCTGGTCCGAGATGGTCACCAACTTGCCGTTTGATCTCAAGATTTTCCACGAGCTGGAGGAAGCCGAGGTGTGGTTGCGGAACTGAGGCTTCCTGTCCTGGCCTTTGACTGGCCCGCCCGGCCTCCCTATCAATAAATGGAGGGTTCGCGTGGATTGGCTCAAAGGGGGATGGCCATGTTCGTGTCCGGTGCTGCTGCCAGACGATTTCTGCTCTGCTGTTTCTTCCTCTTCATTTTCGGCACTATTTTCCACTGTCCGTTCAGCCTGGCTGCCGTGCCTCCGGAGCTGTCCTGGGTTCAGCTACAGGAGGCAGACCTGGCGGCCTTTGAAGGCTTGAGCGACAAGGAGCGCGACCGGCGACGCAAAGAAGCGGAGGAGCTGGTTTCCCGGATGGAGGAGACCAGCGCGGCACCGGTCCGCTTGACCTTGCTTCAGGGGGCGATCAGGGCAAATCCAGCCGAGCCTCTGCACTGGTTGAAGGTGGCAGAGCTCTGCCGGGAAATGGGAGAAAAAGAGGCCGCACGGGCGGCGCTGGCCTCGGCGCGCAGCCTGTTCAATGGGACCCGCGGACAGCACCGGAAAGACTGTGTGCGCGAATATTCCCTGACCCTGGCCTGGCTGGAGTACGAGCTGGGCAACTGGAACGAGGGTGCCGCCTGGGGAGCCAAGGCCAGGGAAGCGGGGGCCGGACTTCAGGGGGTGCTGGTCGAAACCCTGAACCTCGCCAACCGTCCCCTGACCCAGCAGGAGTTCAACGGGCACCTGTACGAGTTTCTCCCCTGGAGCGAAGCCGGAAGCAACCGCGGGGCCGACGCCATGTGGTGCATGTTCATCTGGTTCCATCTGCACAATGTTTTCTGGGAAGAGGAGCCTGTCACGAACTGGGCCTACAAGGATCCCAAGCTGGATCAGAACCATCTGGTGCGGTGGCGGGATCTGGGGATGATCTGTGAAACCAACCACAAGGGAAGTGTGGCTCGTGTGTTTTACGAGAAAAGTTTCCAGGCCATTCCGGGCCGTGAAGGAGGGTGGCTGACGCGCATTGACCGCACCTTGCCGGGGTTCCCCTCCAACCTGGGGCCCATGCCGGTCTGGGTGAACACCAATGAGGCCTTCGTGACCGGGTCCCTGTATGGCTATGCCGATTACTGCTGCCACAAGCTGGAGATCAACACGGATCCCGGCCGGCGGGCGATCTGGGCCGAACGTTTGCTGACCACCGCCGCCGCATGCCGTCACCGCTACCACGATTTGCCCTGGTTACTGTACTGGCGCGGGGTGGCTTTCATGGCGGTGGGTGAGAATCGTGAAGCCGAGGGCGAGTTCCTGAATGCCCGGGACGAGTTCGAGCGCCTCGGTTCTTTTGAACCGCGATTGAACCCCGCCCATGCGCATTTGCTCATGCGAAAAAAGAAGTACACCAGAGCTGCGCCCATGCTGGAACAGGGGGTTCGGGATTTTCCAACCGACGCTGTTTGCTGGGGCGACCTGGGGGTGGTGCGCGTTTATCAGGGACGACAGGAAGAGGCCCGGGATGCCTTCGATCGGTCCCTGGAGCTGAACCCGGGCAATGCCGCCGTGTGGCGCAATCGCAGCTTGCTGAGCCTTCAGCAAGCCCGGTGGCAGGCGGCCCTGGAGGATATGCGGCAAGCTTCTCTGCTGGAGCCGGAGGATGTCCAGATCCAGGCCGAGCTGGCGCAGATCACGGCCAAGGTCCAGGCCTCCAGCAAATAGCCGGCCCGGATGTCCCGGGCCGGCCTCGTGTGTGATGACGGAGACCTACTCGGCCAGGAAGGCGTCCAGCATCCAGATCTCCTTGTCCAGGGCATCGGCAATGGGGTCCAGCAGGCCCACGCTGCCGCGGTCCCCGGCCTCCTCGGCCTGATCCACGGCACTGCGGATCTTGCTCCGGAAGCTGTTCAGTTCGCTGCGCAATTCGATCACCATGTCGCTGGCGGCGGGCACAGCGTTGCTTTCCTTCACGCTACTGATTTCCAGAGCCTGCTTCAGCGAGGCCAGGGGCTCTCCGCCGATCATGAGGATGCGCTCGGCCACCTCGTCGCTGACGCCGGCAAAGTGGTTGTACATCTCCTCGAACTTGGCGTGGAGCTGAAAGAATCCGCGGCCCTGCACGCGCCAGTGGAAGTGGTGCAGCTTCTGGTACAGGACAATGGAGTCGGCGAGGATTTCGTTCAGGCTGTTGATGACGTTGGCGTTCATGGTCTTCCCTTTCCTTGTGCCCGGAGGCGTGATGGGTGCTGGTGTATGTTCTCTGTATTGCAGGGGGCGTGCCAGGCAGTGAAAGGAAATTTGTGTTGCCAATAAATGAGTTAGCGTGGCATACCCAATTGAGAAACTAAATACCGGTGCCCGTTTGTACCTTTATATCGTTGAGAGCGATATTTCGGTGGTTGGCGGTTGGGTAGGCAGGTGTTACGTTCCCGGCAACATCACCCCTTTTCCAGGAGAACAGAAAACCATGAGAATCTTCACGAAAACCCTGGCCTGGCTGGTCCTGGCGCTGGCCTGTTTCGCCGCAGGCCCCGCTCTGGCCGATGACCTGAATGATCTGGTCAAAATGATGTGGGGATCCTTCAGCAGCGCGGAACAGGCGGCCGCCGATCCCGACAACTACTGGGACATTCGCCTGGAAATGAAGCCCATCTGGACCGATCGCACTGATCCTTCCGAAGGCCACTGGATGTACGTGGAGCAAGCGGCGGCCAGCAGCCTGGACAAGCCCTACAGACAGCGCGTGTACCACGTGACCCAGGTGGAGGACAACCTGTTCGAAAGTGCAGTTTACGCTCTGCCCGATCCCGAGGCCGCCATCGGGGCCTGGAAAATGGACGCGCCCCTGGCCCAGTGGGGTCCCGATGACCTGGAAGTGCGCATCGGGTGCAGCGTGTTTCTGGCCCGCCAGGAGGACGGCTCGTTTCAGGGCAGCACCCGGGACAAGGAGTGCACCAGCAGTCTGGGCGGGGCCACTTACGCCACCAGTGAAATCGTGATCCAGACCGATCGAATCGTGAGCTGGGACCGGGGCTTCAATGACCAGGACAAGCATGTCTGGGGCGCCGAGAAAGGCGGATACGTTTTCCTGAAATCGTCACCTCCGGGCCCAGTCGTTAACCCTCGGATGGAATAGCATTGGGAAATCTTTCCACCATGGGAGTTTTGGATCTGGCCGTCTTGCTGGTGCTGGTGGTGGCCGTGCCCCTTTCCGGGGTCCTGGAATTCCGTTTACTCAACCGCTGGATCAGGGCGGGCCGCACCCAGGCCCGCCTGCGTTTTTACGCCTGGGTGATCGGCTTTGAATGGGCTCTGACCCTGGGCTTGCTGGTCGGCTGGTTCAATCAGAACCGGGGGCTCGAGCCTCTGGGGCTGGTTCCTGCCGTGTCCGAGTTCCAGTGGCTGGCGGTGGTCGCCGGGCTGGGATTGACCTACCTGGTCATCATGCAGATGAACGCGGTGCTGGAAGATGATGAAGCTTTGGATAAGGTGCAGAGCGAGCTGGACAAGCTGTCCCGCCTGGCTCCCCGGACGGACACTGAGCAGCAGATGTTCCTCTGGCTGTCCGTCACCGCCGGCATCTGCGAGGAAATCCTTTACCGGGGACTGCTCATGAGCGTGCTGACTCCTCTGCTGGGCTGGTTTCCGGCCTTGCTCACCGTGGCGGTGATCTTCGGCCTGGGCCATGCCTATCAGGGGTGGGAAGGGATGGGGAAGACCGCTCTGGTGGGGCTGGCTCTGGGGCTTCTGGCCTGGTTCAGCGGGTCCTTGTACGTGGGCATGATTCTCCATGCCGTGCTTGATCTGACCAGCGGGCGCATTTTGCAGGCCGCCTGGCTGCATCGGGTGGGCGGGATTTACCTGGATGAATAGTGTGGGTTGGGCTAGGTTCGATTCCACCCTGAACCCAAGGAGAGGTTGTCATGAAAAAGATCCTGGTACTGATGGGCCTGCTGGCCCTGCTGCTGGCCGCCGGTTGCGGTGGCGGAGATGAGACCGCCGCGGACAAGGTCGAAGCCGCCGCCGAAGACGCGCAGGTGGCGACCCACGATTGTGACGGCGGATGCGGAATGAAGGCCGTTCCCGTGGATCAGCTGACCGAAAAGGACGGCAAATTCTATTGCGCCGGCTGCCTCAAGAAGGTGGAAGAAGAAGACCATTCTGGTCACAACCACGGCTAGATTCCCTCGATCACCAGATAGCAAAAGGGCCCGGGAAAATCCCGGGCCCTTTGACTGTTTGCCGAGCTGGGATTACCGCTCCAGCATCCTCCGCTTTTCGATCACACGCTTCAGGTCGTCGGGGTTCAGGACCTTGAACTCCACACGGCGGTTGGCCGCACGACCCTCGACGGTCTCGTTGTTGGCCACGGGGTTTTCTTCGCCATAACCCACCACGGTGTACTGGGTCGTGTCGATCTCCGGGTAGTTGGCCGTCAGGTAATCCAGGACCGACTGCGCACGCTGCTGGGACAGCTTCTGGTTGAAGGCAGCCGAGCCGCTGCTGTCGGTGTGACCACCGATTTCCAGCTTCAGTTCCGGCCAGCGGGACAGGGTTTCGCCGATCTCTTGCAGGACGGCAGTGTCACCCATATCCAGGTCGGCAGAGCTGGTGGCGAACACAACCTTGTTGGTGGAGATCGTGCCGGTGTCCAGCAGCTGCACCTCGGTGTCCGTCACTGCGATGGGGCAACCGTTGATGTCCACCTGCAGGTTGGTGTCTGTGTCAGGACACTGGTCCAGACCGTCGAAGACGCCGTCCTGGTCACTGTCCAGGGGGCAGCCCTTGCGGTCGACCATGGCGCCGGTCGGGGTGTTGGCGCAGGTGTCCAGACCGTCCAGGACGCCGTCGCCGTCACTGTCCGAGGGGCAGCCATAGCTGTCCACGGTGGCTCCGCGGGGGGTGTCCTCGCAGCTGTCCAGGCCGTCGTACACGCCGTCACCGTCGCTGTCCACGGGGCAGCCCGTGGCGTCGACCACAGCACCCTTGGGGGTGTCGGGGCAGGCATCGTGCTTGTCCAGGACGCCATCGCCATCGGTGTCCTTGCTGCTCTTGCCAAAGGCGAACTGCAGGCCTGCCGAGGCGATCAGGTTGTGCGTCCAGCCGCCGTCGTTGGGGAAGTCGGGCGTCAGGTCGGTCATCACGTCACGCAGTTCCAGGCGCAGGGCACGGTGGTTGGCGTTGTCGCCCCACAGCTTGGCCTTGATGCCGGCACCAAATTCGCCGCCGTTCAGGGCCCGGGAAATTCCGTCGTCCTCGGCTTCGTAATCGAACTGGGCCCAGCCGGCAGTGATGTAGGGGGTGACTTTGCGAGAAGGCATCAGATCGGCCACCAGGTCCACTCCGTAGTGGGTCAAGTCCACGCCCACGGCGTCGGTTTCCCGATCACCGCTGCTCATTCCGTAGGTTCCCTCCAGGGACAGCCAACGCAGGAAATGGATGGCCCCCCGGCCTCCATAAACCATGCTGTCTTCAACGCCCAGGTCCTGGCTCCAGAGTCCCCAACCCACGTAAGGGGTGAGCGAAACCAGGGGTTTTCCCTCGTCCTGGACCTCGGCCTGGGCCTGAGGTACAGTGATGCTGACCAGCATCAACAACAAAACCAAAGCCTTGTGAGTCGCTTTCATCTCAAGCTCCTTTTGTGTGATCCCATGATCATTGAAAGTGGTTTTCCCCGTTCCAACAACCATAAGACCCGAGGTTCGAGGAAAAGTCACATATAATCGAGATTTTTTTCATCGCAAAAAAAGACTAGAATATCCGCTCTTCAAATTGTGTGACTTTGCAGACAAATGGAGTGTCCAGATTGGGTAGCAGCGGAGAAACCGACGAAATCCTGGTCGCACAGGCCTGCCAGGCCCCGCCCGGCGATCTGCGGGCCTTCAATGAACTGATGCACCGGCACCAGTCCAGGGTGCAGACCAACTGTCGGTATCTCAGCGGCAACGAGGAAGATGCCCTGGATCTGGCTCAGGAAGTCCTGGTGAAGGCCTATTTCAATCTGGACCGCTTCGAGGGACGCAGCACCTTCGGAACCTGGATCGGGCGTATCAAGGTGAATCACTGCTTGAATCACCTGCGACGCACCAAGGGCAAGGATTTCATCGACGTGGATGAACCGGCCCTGGAAAGCGAACCGGCACTGCACAGCACGGCCCGGGCCGATGCGCGGGTTCATACCCGGGACACCCGGGGGCGAATCAGCGAGGTGCTCGACGGCATGTCGGACAGTCTGCGGTTGCCGCTGTTGATGCGTGATATGGACGGCCTGTCGTATCAAGAAATTGCCGACGAGCTGGGGGTAGGACTGTCGGCCGTGAAAATGCGGATCAAGCGGGCCCGCGAAGAGTTCCGCATCGCCTACGGGCAGGGAGAGTGACATGACCGACGAACCTCGCCAGGATCAGGACGAACCCTTGCGGGAGCTCCGGGAGCTGGCCGTCGATCCGCATCCCTCCCTGGAAGGCCGGGTCCACCGGGATATCAACCGGCGCACTCTGGCTGCGAACAGTCTGGAATTTTCCCTGAATGTCCTGGTCAGCACGGCCTGGGAACACTTGCGATCGATCATCGATGCATGGCCCGGTACGCACAAGCCGGAGGAAGAGGATACCGATGGATAACGAATTCTCGCCCACTTCAGCGCTGCAATCGGTGCTGGATTCCCTGACCTCGGCTGTGGCGGGTTTCCTGCCCAAGTTCCTGACCGGGCTGGGAATTTTCCTGGTCGGGTTCATCCTGGCCAAGGTGGCGGCCAAGGCCATCCGCACGGCCTTTGACAAGTTCCGGATCAACGACCTGCTGGGGCGCGTGGGGCTGACCGACACCCTGGGCAAGGTGGGGCTGCAGGATTCGCCGGGAAATCTGCTGGCCAAGCTGGCCTACTACCTCATTCTGGCCCTGTTCATTCAGAGCGCCGCCCAGGCTGTGGGGCTGGCGGCGGTGTCAGACGCCATCACGGCGTTCTTCAGCTATCTGCCCAATCTGCTCGCCGCCTCGCTGGTTCTGCTGGTGGGGATGCTGGTGGCCCAGTTCGCCGGCGGGGCGGTCACCCGCTCGGCCCGAAATAGTGGTGTCGAGTTCGCCCCTATCCTGGGACGCCTGGTGTCGTCGCTGATCGTCTTTGTGGTGGGACTGATGGCCGTCACCCAGCTTCAAATCGACACGGCCATCATCCGCATGGTGGTCATGATTCTGCTGTCTGGGGTCAGTCTGGCCCTGGCGCTCACCTTCGGTCTGGGTTCGCGGGACATCACCCGCAACCTGGTGGCGGGGTACTACGCGCGGAAGATCTTCGAGCCAGGCCGGAAAATCAGCATCCGGGGTGAGGAAAAGATCCTGGCCGGTATTGCGCCGGTGCATGCGTTGCTGGAAAAAGACGGGGAAGTGACCACGGTGCCCAACAAGGTGTTCCTGGAAGAGGCTGTGAAACAATAAATCAGGGTTCGGGGATGGGGCTCGGAAGGGCCTCATCCAGATCCTCATCGTCAATGACCGCTCGCTTCCAGGTCCCTTTCAGGAACCAGATGAAGGCCACCACCGCAGCCGCCACGTTGCTCAGGTTCATGGCCCACCACAACCCCACCGTGCCGATGGACAGCACCTGCGTCAGCAGCCAGGTGGCCGGAATGCGCACCACCCACAGTCGACCCACATTGACCACCATGATCGGGACGGTGTGACCCGACCCCGAAAACGCGCTGAACATCACCCAGATCAGACTGAACACGAAGACCGAAAACGAGGTGATCCGGAACAGGTCCCGTCCGTGGGCAATGACCTCGGGGTCGGCGATGAACCAGTGGGTGATGTCGCCTCCGAAGAAGAAGGTCAGGGTGGTCAGCGGCAACAGGAAGGCCGTGACCAGGATGGCCGATCGCCTGACAGCCTGGGCTGCGCGTTCAGGCTGGCCGGCGCCCAGATTCTGACCCACGGCGGTGGCATTGGCCTGACCCAGGGCCATGGAAGGGACTGAAACCATCATGATCACCCGGTGTCCGACACCGAAAGCCGCCACCACGGCCGAGCCGAAAGAATTGACCATACCCAGCAACAAGGTGAAACCCAGGCTGGTGGCCGCCTGCCCGGCCGACAGGGGCAGGGCCACCTTGATCAGACGGTTCATCATGCGCCGGTTCCATTTCAATTCGGTGCGATGCACGCGCAGGCCGGGCCCGCCGAAGATGGCCCGGGTGGCCAGCACCGCGGCCAACCCTCGCGAGATCACCGTGGCCGCCGCCGCACCTCCCACGCCCATGGCCGGCAACGGCCCCCAGCCGAAGATCAACAGGGGATCGAGCAAGAGATTCACCAGCACGCTGATGATGATGATGCGCATGGGGCCCCGGGTGTCGCCCAGCCCGTTGTAGATGCCCTGGTAAACCTGGACGATGAACAGGAGCGGCAGGCCCGCCATGATCCAGCGCAGGTAGGTGAGCGAGCCGGCAAAGGCGTCAGCCGGGGTGTGCAACAGGCGCAGTAGGGGTTGGGCCAGCATCAAGCAGACACCGGCAATGATGGTGCCGGCGATCAGGTGCACCAGAACGGACTGGCCCGCGGCCAGGCCCATGCGCTCGGGGCGACCGGCCCCCTTGTACTGGCTGATCAACGAGGTGCAGGCCTGGCCCAGGCCCATGGCCACGGCAATGCCGAAGAACTCCAGATGCATGGTGATGGTGGGCGCCACCAGGGCTTCCTTGCCCAGCTTGCCCAGCCAGAAGGCATCGACCAGATTGTACAGCGTCTGCATCAACCACGAGACAGACACCGGCCAGGCCACCACCAGCAGGTGGCGGGTCAAGGGGCCGGTGGTCATGTCGCGACCGTGGTCGAGGATTTTGCTCAAGAAGCTGTGTCCTTGGTGAAGCAGAAACGGTAGTATGCTGATCAACCCGTCAAACCTAAGAGATGTCTCGCCAAGTCCCAAGAAAAGTCCGCCATTCTTCCTTTCTGGAGGGTGCCATGCGTCTGGCCTGGGTTGCTGTTCTTGCTGTTCTTCTGTCCGGTCCGGTTTGCCTGGCCGGGTTGTCACTGGAGGAGGCCCTGCAGGCCGAATTGACCGACTTCCTGGCCGAGAATCCCATGGCACCAGGCGTATCTGCAGCCGTGGTGTGTCCCGGGCTGGGGCTGAACTGGGAAGGGGCCGCGGGGACCGTGGCCCTGGGCGAGTCCGAACCCCTGACGCCCCGGCACACATTCCGCATTGCCAGCAACACCAAGACCTACGTGGCGGCGGCCATCTTGCGCCTGGTGGAGCGGGGGCAGCTGGACCTGGATGGGCTTTTGAAGAACTATCTGGATCCGGATCTGGCCCGCAGTCTTCAAGGCGATGGGTATGATCTGGACGTGATCACCTTGACCCACGTCCTGAGCCATACCTCGGGCCTCAATGACCACACCGGGGATCCGCGTTTTCTGGACCGGCTGATGAACGACACCCAGCACCGCTGGACCAGCCGGGAGCAGCTGGAGGCCCTGGTCGCGTGGACCGATCCTCTTTGCGCTCCCGGAGAGGCCTTTCACTATTCGGACTCGGGATATGTCATCCTGGGCACCATTCTGGAGCGGCAAACCGGGAAAAACCTGGGTGCGGCGGTGCGTGATCTGGTGGGGTTCAAGGATCTGGGGCTCGAGCAGACCTACTGGGAAATCCTGGAAAATCCTCCGGAAAGAGCCGCTCCCCGCGCGCACCAGTATTACGGCGCACAGGATGTCACCGACTGGGACGCCAGTTTCGATCTTTACGGGGGCGGTGGCTTGGTCGCCAACCCTGCGGAAATGACCCGGTTCATGCGCCTGCTGCTCAAGGGTCACGTTCTGGCTCCCGAGACCATGGTCGAGATGACCGGACAGGGCACGGGCACCTATCGGCTGGGGCTGTCCGTCCAGGAGTCCGGGGGGCACCTGGTCTGGGGGCACACCGGTTTCTGGAACACTTTTGCCTATCATGTTCCCACCCTGGATTTGAGCCTGGGGGGTGGCATTCTGAACCACGAGGCCGCCTACTGTCAGGAACTGGCGGGCCGTATGATCGGCGTGGTTTCCCGGGCGGTCAGCCAAAAGGAAGAACGATGACTGACAGGCCAGCATTTGATCCGGGAGCTTTTCTGGTCTGTGACGAGGGGAAGCGCGCTCCGAAGCCGCGACCTCTGAGTACCCCGGAGGGCCTGGGCGACCGGTTGCGCACTGCCGCCTTTGCCGAGTGGCAGGCCATCGCGGCCTTTGGCTGGGCGGCCGAGCGATTCACCGATGCCCCCGCCGCCTTGCGCGCCGACTGGAAGCGCCTGGTCAAGGACGAGGTGAAGCACTACAACCTGATCCGGCAGCGCATGGCCGATCTGGAGGTGAGCCCACAGGAGCGGCCGGTTTCGTTGTTCCTCTGGGAGTCGCTGGTCGGCTGCAACTCGGGTGAAGAGTTCTGCCTGCGCATTGCCGCGGCCGAGGAGCGAGGCCGCCAGGCGGCGGTGAAGCTGGTGGCGTTCCTGGGGGCCCGGGATCCGGATACCGCGGCGGTGTTCGAGGAGATTGCCCGGGACGAGGTGGAGCACGTGGCGCTGGCGGCCACCTACTACGGGTGGACTCCTTCCGTTTGATCTGGACCTGGCCCATCTTGATTTTGGTTAACCTTTACCAGGCCCTGCCGATAACCTGGGTGAAAGATCACCCTCGGCACCCCTGGAACAAGGTGTGAACATGTCCGTTTCGGAGAACGTCCCTCTGCAGGAAATGCGGGCCCCTGAGGCCAGACAAAACCACCATCTGGAACTGCAGTCCATGCGGAACTGGTATCTGCTCAGCACGGTCTGTGCCATCAGCACGGTGAGTCTGGTGGTGGCGCTTTCGGGGACCATCCAGCACAGCATTGCCGGGTTCTTTCCGTGGGCCAGCACCGGCCAGGTCCTGATGGTGGGCCTGGTGGGCATGATCTTCATCCTCATTCTGCACCTGACCTACCAGCAACTGCGCGTGCGGCGCATGCGCCTCGAGTTTCGTCAGATGGAAGAGCAGTCCCACGAGCGTGAGCGGAAGAGTTCCTCGCGTCTCTACGCCCTGATGAACGTCACCCGCATGATGGGGGCGTTTTCCGATCCCGATACGCTGTTTACCGGCATCATCGGCACCTGTCTGGAAATTTTCGACTGCCAGCAGGTTTCCCTGATGCTGCTGAACCCGGACACCCAGCTGCTGGAAACCAAGGCGGCCTGCGGGCACGACAACCTCCAGGCCGTTCTGCAGGTGCAACAGCCGGTGGGCAAGGGTGTGGCCGGCCATGTGGCCGAGACCATGGTGCCTTTGATTCTGGGCGGCAAGCCGGGTGAGGGCAGCTACCGGGGGCTGGATTTGAAGGCCAAGAAGCTGACCGCGGCCATGGTGGCCCCCATCGTGGTGCGGGACGAGCTGGTGGGTGTGCTGAACATCGCCACCCGGACCGAGGGCATCGAGTACACTCCGTTCGATCTGGAAGCGCTGCTGGTCTTTGCCGAGAACGTGGGCACCTGCATTCGTCAGGCCGAACGCTCCGAGTGGATGCGCCAGACCATCGAACGGCAACAAAAGCAGCTGCATCCCGGCAATTGATGATCCCACCTACAGGCTGACGATCACTTCCCACCGCAGGAAATGGGCCGTCTCGGGCTTGGCGTGAGCCCGGTCAGGGTATTCTCCCGGCTCGAACATTTCCCAGACCAGATGGCCTTTGACGTTCCGGTGCAGGTCGACGTCGAGCCTCGATTGCCACAACCAGCCGCGAGAATCCCAGCCGGGGCCTGGAGCCATCAGGTAGTACAGTCGGGCCTTGCCCTTGATGGTCTCGGAGAAGCGATGGGTGGCGCCCAGGAAGGGCCCACTGATGTCTTCCCAGGCGGCCACGTGCACTTCCCGGTTTGGGGAGCCTTCGCCGATCAAGCTGTAAATGTACAGCTCGCTCCACAGGGGCCAGCGGCCCCAGGGAGTGCGGAAACCGTTTCCGTAGTGGAGGGCGCCCAGGTGGCCCCGGGTCGAATGGCCCAGGGGAAATTCGACTCGTGTGTGCAAGGCCACATCCAGGTCCCAGCTCCCCGAATAGCGGTAGCGCTTCATCTGACCGGCCAGCTCGCCCACCCACCAGGTCGCGTCCTTCGAGCCGGCGGTCTTGCGCACGGCCAGAGTGTAATGGTCGGGCAGGTTGCGGCCGGTGTCGGGATCGTGTTCCCGCTTGAAGATGAACTTGGTCACGAGCCAGGGGGCTTCCACGCGCAGAGCCACGCCGGTTTCATCGGCATCGCGCAGGGCGCGGTCCATGTCGCCGGCCAGCACCATCTGGTCGCGCTTGAGATTACGGATATAGGCCAGGTCCACACCCAGCGTGCCCACCTTGCCCTGCACCCGCGCCGCATCGTGGAAAATGCTGCGGCTGCCGTCCAGGGGCTTGCCTTCCAGCATCAGGAAACCTTCGTCCCAGATGATGTTCTGGCGGCCCAGCGTCACCCTGGCGTCCCCGTTTTTCCACTGCCAGAACAGCTGGTCGATGATCAGCTCGTCCCAGTCGAAATCCACGCCGTCGGGATGCAGCTGGCGCCGGTGCTCGTTGGCCAGCAGCAGCTTGAACAGGTGGGTGTCCGTCGCCAGGGACACACCCGCACGGGTCCGGAAGCGCAGCTGGTTGCGGTCGGGGTCGGGGGCGAAGTACAGGACACCCTGGAGGTTCTCCTGGCGCACCCGCAGATCGAGATGGGGGGTCACGGTGGTTTCCGCCCGGGGCGCCGAGGGAAAGGCCAGGCAGCTCAGGGTCAGGACGGTCAGCAAGGTCGATCCGAAACGCATCATGGGCATCCTTTCGTGGATGCCCATGATGGCAGGTGACTATTGAAAACTCAAGGTCGGCAGGACCTTGTTTCCGGTTATTTGGTCAGCAGCATACGGCCCGAATGATTGCCCTCCGGGGTCACCAGCTGGTACAGGTACACGCCGCTCGCTGCGGTGCGGCCCGAAGCGTCCCGGCCGTCCCAGGGCACCTCGTTGCGCCCGGCCAGCGCGGTCTCGTTCAGCAGGGTGCGGACCAGGTTGCCACGCACATCGTACACGTTCAGCTTGACCTGCATGTCGCGCGGAAGATCGAAGGCAATCCGCGTGGTCGGGTTGAACGGGTTGGGGAAGTTGCCCCGCAAGGCGACGGTGGTCGGCAGCACCGGGTTGGGCAAGGGATCCGGCTCGGGAGAAACTTCTCCGCCACCGGAGGAAACCACGGCCACCTCGGCCAGGTAAGGCACCATGTTGAACCCCGACACGGTCAAGGTCACCGTGCTGCGGTCCTGAATCGGCGAGGTGAAAGACACGGTGGCGCGGCCTGAATCATTCAGCACACCCACACCGTGCAGCACACCGGGGGAGGTCAAGGTGACCAGCGCACCTTCCGGACCGGTCAAATCCGCGGACCAGGAGCCTGACGCCGGGTCCAGCTCGGCCAGGGTGCCGGCACTGAAGGTTCCGGGGGCCGCCGTGCGCACCACCAGCGAACAGTCGCCGAAAATGACGTTCTGCTCCATGACCTGCTGACCCACACTGAGCCCGCCGTAGGTGTCCAGCACCTTCATCAGGCCCGAGTAGTACAGGGAGCCGATGGAGTGGGCGGTGTCAGCCACCAGCAAGTCGATCGCTTCGGCCTGCATCACGGTGGGGGGTATCCAGGGTGCGTCGCTGGAGGCGGCGATCATGGCGATGGCCCCGGTGGGGGCCTCGGGTGTGCCGGCTCGCAGCCAGGTCTCGGCAAAGCAGGTTCCCAGGGCGAAATCGCCGTTGGAGCAGCTGACATCGATGATCCAGGGCCAGTGGTGGGAATTGTTCAGCATGCGCACATCGCTGTCCGAAAAGTACACACTGGTCCAGCCGTATCCCGAGCCGTGGCCCAGGTAATTGATCACGCTGCAGCCTTTTTCCACGGTTTCGCGAATCAGGGACGAGGTGCCCCCCAGGCCCTGATAAATCTGTTCCACCGGAGAAAATCCGTACTGCAAAAGGTCCAGGCGCAGGTCATCGGCCCGCTTGTAGTCGGGCACGGTGCCCTCGTCACTGGCAATGCCCGCACCCCTGGCGTACCAGGCGGCCTCGTCCCCGGTCTGGGGCTCTTTCTCGTAGGCAATGAAGCGGTTGATCTGGGTCTGGACCTCGGTCACGTTGGTGGCGGAAATCCGGGAGACGAACAGGTCGGGATACACATCCGAACCGGCGGTCATGCCGTAGCGGCTGTCGGAATCGGAGCCATCGAACAGCCCGGTCCGGGTGGGCACCTGTTCCTTGTCGCCCACCAGGATGACCCAGGTCAGGCTTTCCGGTTCCTCGTACATGGTCTTGATTCCGGCGGCGATCCCCGCATCGGTGCCGCCCAGTTCATCGACCGAGGCGAGAGTGACATTGATGCCCAGCTGCATCTTCCACTGAACGAACGGAGCCATGGCATCGAGAAAGCGGGAGTCGCTGACAATGAGCATGCGGCCCTGAACGGGCAGTCGCGTGTACTTGTCTGTCAGCTGGGGGGCTGTGTAGTTGGCGAAGAGATTCTCGTGCACCCGGGCAAACCCCGCCGGAGCCCCCGCATCGATGGCGGCGATGTCCGGCAGCTTATCGAAGCCGCCCTCGGTGATCACGTGCACCTCGACATACTCGACGGCCATCAGGACACCCTTGTCCGCGTCCCAACGCAGAGGCTGGACACGCACGTTGACGCCCGTGTAACCACGGATGTTGAAGGGTGCCGAAAGCTCGGCCGTCAGCTTGGGCCATTGTCCGCCGCGGCGATAGAAATCGGAAAAATCGGGAACCACGTTGGCGGGATTCACCTGACGGGAAAGGTGGCCGTTGGAGGGCTCGACCATGTCCATCTTGAGTTCCCGCTCCACGATCCGGGCGATCTTCAGGCGAGAAGTTCCACCTTCGGGCACCACCAGGGTGGTGGTCAGGAAGGGCACCTCGGGCATTCCCGCTTCCTGGATCTTGAGCAGACCGGGCACGTCGATGCGCGAACAGGGTTTGCCGTCAATGACGACCACCTTGCGGAAGAAGCCCGGCAGCTTGAGGGCCAGGGCCTGGAAGTCCGGCGTTTTTTCCAGGATTTCGATGCCGGCCTCGTCGTCCTGTCCCCCACCCAGGCTGATCCAGCCTTCCGGGAAGGAACTGTTGGTCTCCACGGTCTGGGAAGAATGATCCACCGGGCCCAGGGCTCCGACCATCTGGCCCTGGCGGGGGGTGCCTTCCTGGTTGGTATCCAGGAGGATCAGACCGCCGCCGATCCCGAGAATCAAGCCGGCCACGGGGATTATTGTCTTCAGGTTTTTCACCGGCAAACGGCTCCTGTTGAGGGCGTGAAGCAGGGTATTCAAGCTGTCTTCTTTGTTATCGGCCGGGATTTATAAATATTGATCTCCAATTGTGGGCTAAAAAGCGCTATAATTGATATTTACTGAGTTTCCACGTTCACCAGGAGAGTCCCATCCATGCGTCGCCCACTGTTTTTACTGTTGCTTGCCGTTTTCTTTGTCTCCGGTGGGGCCTGGGCCCAGGAACCCAGCGAGTGGGATGTCGATGGGCTGGAGCTCCTCCTGCCGCGCCACGAAACGATGGCGGAGCGTGAATTCTGGCGGGGACGGGAAGACCAGATGCCTCACCTGGACCTGCGCGATAATCCTCCGGTGGGCCCGGTACGCAACTGCGCCGAATGGGAACCCACCACCGGCGTGATGGTGCGATATCCCCTGGGCTTGCCCTACAACCTGCTGCGGGATTTCGACGACCAGGTGACCATCCACGTGGTGGTGTCCAGCACCTACCTGAGCAGTGCCACCAGCGCCCTGACCAGCAATGGGGTGGACATGGACAAGGTGGAATTTCTGGTGCGCGCCAACGATTCCATCTGGACCCGCGATTATGGGCCGTGGTTCATCTTCGATGCCAACGGTGAGGTGGGTATTGTCAATCACACCTACAACCGTCCCTGGCGTCCCAACGACAACAACATTCCCCTGTACTTCGGCCAGAGCCTGGGGCTTCCCGTTTACAGCCACAGCATGTACCACACCGGCGGCAACTACATGACCGACGGGGCGGGGTTCAGCTCGTCCACCCGCCTGGTGTACAACGAGGCTTTGAGTGAAAACGGCATGAACGAAAGCGCCGTCAATGACCTGATGGCCGAGTATTACGGTGTTCAGAATTATCATGTGCTGGACTACATCGAGTCCGGGGGCATCCATCATGTGGACACCTGGGCCAAGTTCGTGGACGAGGAGAACGTGCTGCTGAAGGAAGTGTGGCCCACGCATCACACCTACAGCACCCTGGAGCAGCGGGCCACCTTGCTGGCCAGCCTGCCCTCCAGCACCGGCCGCAACTACCAGGTGCATCGGGTGTATTGCTACAATTTCAGTGGCGGCAATCCGGCTTCGTACACCAACAGCATCATTTTAAACAACCACATCTACGTGCCGCTCTTTGGCAACGCCTCGTACGATCAGGCGGCCCTGGCGGCCTACCGCAGCGCGGCGCCGGGCTACCAGGTTTCCGGCTACACATACTCGGGATTCCTGAGCGACGATGCGCTGCACTGCCGCACCAAGGGCATCATGGACAGCGGCATGTTGCGCGTGGCCCATGTGCCGGTGCGGGACGAGTACACCGGCCCCCGGCTGATCACCGCCCAGGTCACGGCCCACAGCGGGGCGGACCTGACGGGGGTCAATCTGCACTACCGTCATGACGGCGGCGCGTGGGAGATCCTGTCGATGGACAACCTGCGTGACGGCAATTTCAGTGCGGCCATTCCCGGTCCTGTCTCGGCCGGCCAGTGCGACTACTACATTGCCGCCGCCGATGCCAGCGGCCGTACCGCCGGCATGCCGCGCACCCAGCCCGCGGCTTTCTACAGTTTTTCCCATCTGCCCAGTACTTCTCCGGCCGAACTGCCGGAAATGGCCGGTCCCGCGGTGTTGCATCCCAATTACCCCAACCCGTTCAACCCCATGACCACCTTCAGCTTCGAGCTGCGCTATGCCGACCAGGCCGAGCTGACGGTGGTGGACGCGCGGGGTCACCTGGTGCGGACCCTGGTGCAGGGGCAGCAGGACGCCGGTCGCCACGAGGTGGTCTGGGATGGAAAAGATGAAGGGGGACGGCAAGTGCCCTCGGGGGTGTACTTCTATCGCCTGCGGGCCGCCGGGCTGCAGTACCCCCGGGCGGCCACGCTGGTCAAGTAGGGGATCGCGGCGATCTATCTGAGGGGAAGTTCCAGCCAGAAGGTGGTGCCTTCGGCTTCGCTCGAGTCGAAGCCCACCTTGCCCCCCAGGTACTTTTCTCCCAGCAGCTTCATGCTGTAGGTGCCGATGCCTCGGCCTTCCCCGCGTGTGGAAAACGACCGCTTGAAGATCTGCATCTGCACCTCAGGGGCGATGTAGGACTCGTTGTGAACCCAGAAGCGCAGTTTTTTCTCGATTTCATCGCAGCCCAGGGTGACGGTCTGGTCCGCGTTCGAGGCCTCGAGCGCATTTTTCACCATGTTGACCAGAGTTCTCTGCAGCAGCGTACTTCCGGTGTTCAGGACCTTGCGGACGGCCTGGGGTGAGCGCACCAGATTCTTGCCGACGGCCACCTCGTGGCCGCTCATCAGGTCCATGGCGGCCCGGATGGCGGTGAGCGAACCCACCGGTTCATCGGTGACCTTCAGCTGTCCGCGTTCGGCAGCTCGCATATCGCGCTGAGCCTCGATGGCCGACACCATCTGCACCGACTGGTTGACCAGCAGGTGCGCATATTCCTCCACCTCTTCCATGTCCTCGGCATCATCCAGCAGCATGGCCAGGCCCTGCACGCCTCCAGCGGTGTTCAGGATGTCGTGAAAGAAGGTGCGTTCCAGGATCTCGGCACGTTTTTCATGGGCGATGTCGGTGACCGACAGGATGGTGAAATGTTGCCCCTCGTAGGTCAGGGGATTGGCGGACACGCGGAGTTCGATGGAGTCCAGGTCGGCAATGGACTGGATGAAGCAATCCTGGGTGTTGGCCTTGGGGTCATGTTTCCCCAGGATAGCCTGCAAGGCACCGCAGTGGTGGCAGGCCTCGGCGGTGCCACACCCGCCCTCCGTCTCTTTGGAATGGACGCAGGCCAGGGCTTCACCAGGGCGCAACCCCAGCACTGCTTCCAGGTCGCGATCTTTCAGGACCCTTTGCAAGGCCTTGTTGGTCAGGACGATTTGCCGGTGCTCGTTGAGGATGGCAGCCATCTGAGGCATGGCGTCCAGGATGTCACTCACCAGGGAATTCTGAACCAGGGTGTGGTTTTGCCGGGCGATTTCCTGGGTGGAACTCCGGGCTTCACTGGCTGCGGAGTGTTTGAGCTGGATGGTGGACATGGCTGGTCTTCCGTTGGTTTTTGAAAACAATGCTCAGGGTCTTATCGGCTCATAACCCGGTGACTTGACGGGAAATGGGTCACGCCGGGGCCAGCTAAAATTTCCAATATTGGGTTGACGAGAGTTTATTTGGGCTATTAGTTTTCAATTCCGGTTTTGCCGCGTGGGGGAGGTCATCCGGTTTCTCCATCAGTGCGGCAAACCCATGATATGCAATGATCCCTGACCTCGGGGATTGGATATTCCCTCGACAGTCGAGGGATAGAGTCCGGCACTCCTGCCGGGCTGGTTTGAAGCCTCAAGGGTCTCTCCCGGAGATAGCCGGTGACCCCGCGGGCTTGGATTAGCCGGAAATCCGGCACATGGAGAAGATGCGATTATGAAGAAGATCTACCTGGGCAACCTGCCCTTCAGCGCCACCGAGGACGAAATTCGCGATCTGGTCGGTCAGTACGGCACCGTGCATTCGGTGGCCCTGATCAACGACCGGGAGACCGGCCGCCCCCGCGGCTTCGGCTTCGTGGAAGTGGATGACGAGGCTCTCGACCCCGCCATCCAGGCCCTCGACGGGTTTGAAATGGGTGGCCGCGCTTTGCGCGTCAACGAAGCCCAGGAGCGTCCTCGCCGGACCGGCGGCGGCGGCGGCTACGGTGGCGGTGGCGGCGGTGGCGGTGGCCGCTGGTAGTCTGCCTCTGCTCTGCTCGATGTGACGGCCTCGCTTCTTCGGGAAGCGGGGCCGTTTCCTTTCAAGTGTGCCACCCGGGGAACACTCCTTGCAAAGCTCAACCATCGGCGTGAAGTCTTTTGCGCCCCGCGGCACATTTTTGTGAGGTTTGGTTCTGTAAGATGAGTTTTCGCTTGCGGCAAGACGGTGTCAACCGTGTCCAGGTGGAAGGGTGGATCTTCCTGATCGCCCTTCTGGTGGCTTTTTTTGCCGTTTCCGGGGCCCTGGCCCGGGAGAAATTGCCTGTGCTTCTCCAGTTCTCCATCCAGGACGAGCATGGCAATTTCTTCTACGAGGGTGAGATAGAATTTTGCACCCCCGAGGGCGAATGCGTGTTTGCCGACATCCATCCTGGCTTCCCCGGGCACTTTTTCCTGCCGCGCGACGCCCTCAAGCCCGGGGTTCCCTACACGGTTTTCGTTTATGACCTGCAGGTCAATGTTCTGTTCGAGATGCGGGGCTGGACCTACAACCCGGCCGATTATGACCCGGGCTACAGCCCGTACTTCGAACTGAATCAGTTCCTGATTTTTCCCCACTTCAAGGCCCATCCGGATCGCCAGCTGACCTTCCACCTGGAAACCACCCTGAATCCCGAGTGGAAAGTGGTGTCGGGGCTGGGCTTTGCCGACCAGGACCTGGACAATCTGCCCGACTGGCCCGAGTTCATGGCCTCTCTGACCATGCCGGTCATGCTGGGGGGAAACTTCACCAGCAATGAAGAGGCCGCCGGCGGTGTGGAAAAGGTGAAGCTGGGTCTGGGCTTTGCGGCCACCTGGCGTTCGAAGTACCCCCGGATCATTCCCGATCGCGACGCCAAGGTGCCTTTCCGTGAACTGCAGGCCACCTACAGCCAGAATCGCTACGGCACGATGGGCGTGTACTTTCCCGGCCGCAGCAGCGATGTGACCTTCCACCGCTGGACCCTGAGTTACGGGTTCGGGCGCATGGATCAGCCCATGCTGAACCACTGGTCGGTGTCCGGAGCCCTTACGTTCGGCGGGATTTACGACGGAGGCAAGCTGCTGAAGTTCGAGGGGCGGAACTACTTCATGGTCGGGGGCGGGCTCAAGGCCCGCTACCTGCACGGAATATTCAGTCGGAACAACCTCACGGTGGGCCTGGACGCCCAGCTGGAGTGGATGTTCTACACGGGTGGCGAAGAGGGCGACCACTGGTACGGGTCGGCCCCGGCCGGCTCCATCGGAATCACGGTGTACTAGACATGAAAATGGGTTTCAGAACATGGCACAGCATTCCGGCGGCAGTCCAGCTGCTGGTTCTGGCTTGCCTGGTTCTGGCCTGGGGCTGCGACCGGACCGACAACGACTGGGGCATGTACGACCCCGATCTCAAGCTCATCCACATCGACACGGACACCTTGCGGCTGGACGAGGCCGGGGGCGCCCAGCGGTTCGACGTGGCCATCGGCATGGTGCCCGATGACACGGTTTTCGTCTACCCGGTGAGCCTGGACACCCAGGTGGCCGTACGTCCCGAGTCCCTGTTCTTCGCGCCGGTGGATGACGACTGGTTAAAGCCGCGCATCTTCGAGGTCGAGGCCATCGAAGACAGGCGGGAGGAAGGCGACCACTTCGACCAGATCGCCTTCACCGTGCGGTCCAATGATCCGGCTTACGATGGGCAGGCATTCGATGTATTGATCCCGGTCTTGCTGAGGGACAACGACACCGCGGGGGTGCTGGTGTCGGAAACCCGGCTCACCCTGGTGGAGTCGGACCTCGGCGCGGTGTACGAGAGCTATCGCTTGAAGCTGGCCTCCGAACCCGCCATGCCGGTGACGGTCGATTTGACCATCACGCCCGAGGAACCCAGTCTGCACGTGTCGCCCACCAGCGTGCTGTTCGATTCGGACAACTGGGACACCGAGCAGGAGATTTCCCTGTGGATCGAGCTGGACAGCATCGATTTCGATTACCAGAGCCTGGTGATCAGCCACAGTGCGGCCTCCATCGACACCCACTATGGGCCGAGCCTTGCCATTCCCACCATCGATCTGGAAATCTTCGACGACACCCTGCCGCCGGTGGCCACCGTGGCTCCCGTTCCGGCTACCGACCTGGTCGATGAGAACTCCACCACCGGCTACGACGTCACCGTGACCCTGAGTCGCCCCAGCGCGATCCCGGTTGTGGTCCACCTGGCCACCATCGATGGCACCGCCCGGGCGGGAATCGATTATGTGGGTCTGGACCAGGATCTGACCTTTGCGCCAGGTGATCCTTTGAGCCAGACCCTGACCGTGATGCCGCTGGACGACGCGAGCCTGGAGGAAACCGAAAATCTGGAAGTGGTGATCACGGCGGTGTCCGGCTGCGTGATCGGGGCCGAGGACCGGGTCGACATCCGCATCCTGGACGACGATGTGGTGGTCCTGACCTTGACGGCCACCGACACGGACGAGGACTCGGGGGCGGCCGATTTCGAGGTGTCCATTCCCGTGGCCGCCGAGTTCCCGGTCAGCTTCACCTTCGTGACGGCCAACGGGACCGCTCTGGCGGGCGAGGACTACCAGGCGGTGGACGAGGCCTTCGTGCTGGAGCCGGGCGAACTGTCCCGCACCATTCCGGTGGTCCTGCAGTCCGATGATGTTCACGAACCCGACGAGACCTTCACCGCCGCGCTGACCGACATCTCCGTCAACGCCTCGTGGGCCGGTCCGCCCGTGGTGTGCACCATCCTGAACGATGATCCGCAGAACATCGTGTTCGAGGATATCACCCACCACGAAATGGATGGCACGGCGGTTTTCAGCCTGACTCTGCTGCGCCCCTATCCCCAGGATGTGAATCTGACGGTGCGCACCCTGGAGGGCGATGGATTGAATGGCGCGGCCGATGAGGTCGATGCCCTGGAGGGCCCGGATTATGCGGGCACCAGTGGCTCCAGCTGGACCCTGCCGGCGGGGGCCACCTCCGGGACCTTCCCGATCACCTTGATCAATGATGGTCAGGCCGAATCGCTGGAGGAGTACTTCCGGCTGGAGATCAGCAGTTCCAGCCATCCGGATTTCCTGGGACTGACCGCCCGGTGCACCTTGATCGACGATCATCAGCCCTGCCTGGCGGCCGGTGATGTGGTGGTGCCGGAAAGTGGGGGGGCGGCCACCTTCACCCTCGGGCTGTTCGACGAGGCGGGGTTGCCGGTGACCAGTGAGGCCGATGTGACCCTGCAGGTCGACACCATGGACCAGACGGCCTCGGCCGGCAGCGATTACGATGCCGTTTCGATGCTGGTGACCATTCCCCGTGGGCAGGCCGCCATCAGCATTCCGGTGACGGTGAACGACGATCCTCACGACGACGACAACGAAACCTTTGTGCTGCTGATCACCGATCCCGTCAACGCGGTGGGCAACTGCGACACCGAGCCGCCGTTTGCCACCATCATCGACGACGAGTTCCCCTCCATCAACATCCAGTCGGTGGCGCGCAGGCTGAACGAGGGGTCGGTCTTCACCTTCAACGTGAGTCTGACCACCCAGCGCCAGACCACCACCACCTTCGACCTGGACCTCCTGCCGGGCACCAGCCAGGGCGAGAGCGTGGATTACAGTTTTGCGGACACCGGACCCCAGTCCATTCCCCCGTTCACCGACTTCATCACCTTCACGGTGCCCTTCCTGGACGACCAGCTGGAAGGGGAACTGGACGAGGTGATCGAGGTGACCATTGCCAACGCCAACTGTGCGCTGGGCGTGATCTCGCTGGAAGCGACCATCGTCGATGCTCCTGAACTGAGCATCGTGGGGGACAATGTGCTGGAAGGCGAGGTGGCCTACTTCACGGTGACCGCCGACGCCCCGAGCACCGCGGACATGACCTTCCAGGTCCAGCACTCAAGCGGCACGGCCATAACCGGGGTCGATTTCTCGGACGCCAACACGGGACCTTTCACCATTCCAGCCGGCGATACCGCCTTCCTGGTGCCTGTGGCCACGGTAGGCTCCGACGGGGGCGACAATGCTCTCGAAGAGTACTACGTGACCTTGATCAGTCCGAGCAACGCGACCAACAGCCCGTTCAACAGTGCCCCGGGACAGATCACCGACGGGGACCCGCCCACCTTGACCTGGTCCGGGACCGCATCGGCGACCGAGGGCGATGACATCATCTTCACGGTGAATCTGGACTGGGCCAGCACGGCCAGCGTGCAGTTCAGCGTGTCGTTCACCGATGGCACGGCCGCGCGTCTGGGTATCGACTACGATGATGCGAACATGGGGCCGTTCACCGTGGCGCCGGGCAACCTGTTCTATCAGGTGGCCGTGCCCACCACCGTGGATGGGCTGCCGGAACTGGCCAGCGAGGACTTCACCATCACCCTGCATTCGCCGGTCAACGCCTTGCTGGGGACCCCCGCTTCCACCACGGGATTTGTGCTGGACGGCGACCAGCCCGAGCTGAACTTCCAGGTAGACCAGTCGGGCATCGAGGGCACCACCTTGACCTTCACCGTGGAGCTGAGCACGGTCACCACAGTGCCGGTGTTCTTCGACATACAGTTCGATAACGGATCCACCCAGGGCGCCCTGGACTTCGACGTCACCAACGTGGGGCCCTTCTTCATCGCCGCCGGCAGCGCCACAGCCACCGTCACCGTCGATACGATCGACGATGTTGAGCTGGAAGGGGCCGAAAGCTTCATCATCCGGGTGGCCAACCCCGTGAATGCCGTGCCGGGTGTAGATTTCGAGGCCAGCGGCACCATCTTCGACAACGACTGACACTGGCTCTGGCGCCGTGCCGTCCTTCCGTGTATACCATCATATGATCAGTGACTGTTTACCCTGCTTTGGGGTCCCATGGATTGGACCTCCTCCGAAAGGAATAGCCATCTTCCTGGACCTGCATTTTTCCCACAACCCAGCCCTGATCGTGGGGCTGGCCCTGGCGGTCGGTGTCATTGCCCAGGTGGTGGCGCGGCATCTGCGGGTGCCGGGCATCGTGGTTCTTCTTCTGGCTGGTGTGATGCTGGGGCCAGACGTGGCCGGGGTGCTTAACCCGAAGGAACTGGGGCACGCTCTGGATATCCTGGTGGGTTTTGCAGTGGCCGTGATCCTGTTTGACGGGGGCCTGAACCTGAACATCAGGCGCATGCGGGGGCAGGCGCCGGTGATTCAACGATTGCTGAGTCTGGGCGTGGTGGTCACCGCCGGTGGGGCGGCCCTGGCTGCGCGTTTTTTTCTGGACTGGAGCTGGCTGCCTTCGGTGCTGTTCGGCACCCTGGTCATCGTCACCGGTCCCACCGTGGTGACCCCGTTGCTGCGCCGTATCCGGGTCAAGCGCAACATCGAAACCATCCTGGAGAGCGAAGGAGTGCTGATCGATGCGGTGGGCGCCGTGGTGGCGGTGGTGGCTCTGGAAATGGCCCTGGGCGATTCGCTGACGGCCGAGGCCCTGGGCGGCCCCGTGCGCCTGCTGGTGGGGCTGGTGGTGGGGGCGCTGGGTGGGCTGGTCATGGCCCTGTTTCTGCGCTGGTCGCGGGCCATCCCCGAGGGGTTCGAAACCATCTTCACCCTCTCCATGGCCCTGGCCATTTACCAGGTGAGCAATGCGCTCATTCCCGAATCGGGTATCATGGCGGCCATTGCCGCCGGTACGGTTGTGGGCAACGCCGGAGCGCGCAGCTTCCGCGAAATCCGGGAGTTCAAGGAACAGCTGACGGTGCTGCTGATCGGCATGCTGTTCGTGCTGCTGGCAGCCGACGTGCGCGTGGCCGACGTGCTGGCCCTGGGGAAGCCGGGACTCCTGGTGGTTCTGGCCTTGATGTTCATCGTGCGCCCGTTGAATGTCCTGGTGTGCACGGCGAGATCGGGGCTTGGCTGGCGGGAAAAGACCTTCCTGTCCTGGGTGGCTCCGCGCGGCATCGTGGCCGCGGCCGTGGCGGCGCTGTTTGCCGAACGGTTGTCTCATCATGGGCAGGACATCGGCACCCAGCTGCGGGCCCTGGTGTTTCTGGTCATCACCGCCACGGTGGTGGTGCAGGGGGCCACCGCCGGAATGATGGCTCGCCTGCTCAGGGTGCAGCGTCCTTCGGGGAAGGGTTTCGCGATTTTTGGCGCCCATCCCTTCGGGAGGCTGCTCGCCCGATTGTTGCAGGAGCGGGGCCACGAGGTGGTCCTCATCGACAGCGATGCCAACCTTTGCAAGGAGGCGGAGAACGAGGGCCTCAAGGTGGTCTACGGCAACGCCCTGGATGAGAGTGTATTGCTGCGGTCCCAGATGGACACGCGACGGGCCGCCCTGGGGCTGAGCAGCAACGAGGCCATGAACCTGCTGTTCACCCGGGTGGCGCGGGAGGATGCCCACGTGCCCACCGTCTACGTCACCGGGGAACGGTCCGGGCCCGAAATCAAGCTGGCCCATTTCCATGCGGCGGGAGCCCGGCTGCTCTTCGGCAACGAGACCGACATCGAGCTTTGGTCCGTGCGGGTACGCCGCGAAACGGTGGCCCTGGAAACCTGGGTCAGGCAGGACGACCAGTCCGGCGACGAGTCCAGCCTCCCCAACGAGATGCTGTCGAAATTGCTGCCCCTGTTCCTGGTGGATCCCAGGAACAAGTGTGCCTTGATCGATGCGGAATCGCGGTTCCCCAAGGGTACCAAGGTGTTGTGGTTGATGCTGGCCGAGCGCCGGGACGAGGTGGCCGCCTGGTTGCGGCAGTCCGGCTGGGAGCTCGAGGCCGAAGGAGAGCAAAAATCTTGAACCTTCACTTACGAGCGGTGATTTTGTTGAGGACTCATTTCACTTTGTTGACCCTGACCCTAGGGAGCCTTTCATGCGTGCGATATCCTGGATGATTCTCCTGTCTGTTCTGTTGACCGCGGGCCTGGCCGGGGCGGAAGCCGACGACCCCTATCTCTGGCTGGAAGAAGTGGAGGGGGAAAAGGCCCTGGAATGGGTGAAAGCCCGCAGCGACAAGGATGTGGCGGAGATTGAATCCGAACCCATGTTCACGCCCATCCTGACCAAGCTGCAGGAAATCTACAATTCCAGTGACCGCATTCCCTATCCTTCGGTGATGGGCGACTATGCCTACAACTACTGGCAGGATGCCGAGCATGTGCGCGGCATCTGGCGACGGACCTCGATCGACAGCTACCTCGAGGAAAACCCCGACTGGGAAATCGTCATCGACCTGGATGCCCTTTCCGAGGCCGAGGGAGAGAACTGGGTTTGGAAGGGCGCCGGCGGCCTGTATCCCGACTACAATCGCTTCCTGGTCACCCTGTCGCGGGGGGGCGGCGACGCCTCGGTCACCCGTGAGTTCGACGCCGAGAGCAAGACCTTTGTCGAAGGTGGCTTCTTCGTGCCCGAGGCCAAGGCCAGCGTCAGCTGGAAGGACGAGAACACCGTCTGGATCGGGACCGACTTCGGCGAGGGATCGCTGACCAGTTCCGGCTACCCGCGCCTGGTCAAGGAGTGGACGCGGGGCACCGACTTGAGCTCGGCGAGCCTGGTGTTCGAGGGCTCGGTGGACGATGTGTCGGTGGGGGCCTTCAGCATTCACACCCCCGAGGGTCGGTACGACATGGTGTACCAGACTCCGGCCTTCTTCAAGGGGACCTATCATCTGTACCGTGACGGCAAGCTGATCAAGCTGGATATTCCCGAGGACGCCTCACCCCAGGGTGTGTTCAAGGGTCAGATGATGGTCTCGCTGCGCACGGACTGGGAAGTGGGCGGCAAGACCTACCCTGCCGATGCTCTGTTGACCATCGACCTGGAGAAGTTCCTGGCCGGCCAGCGCGATTTCACCACGCTGTTCACACCCGAAGCCCGGGTGGCCCTTGGTGGGGTGGCCACCACGCAGAATTATCTGCTGGTGACCACGCTGGACAACGTGAAGGGCCGTCTGTACCGCCACGAAATGGTCAAGGGTGAGTGGACCCGCCATGAAGTGGACATGCCCGGTCTGGGCACCGTGGGCATGACGGGCATGAGCGACACCAACGACATGTTCTTCGTCACCTACACCGACTTCCTGACGCCTTCGAGCCTGTACCTGGTGCGCGATGGAAAAACCCTGGAGCTGGCCAAGAGCTCGCCCGAGTACTTCGACACCACCGGCATGAAGGTGGACCAGTACGAAGCCGTGTCGAAGGACGGGACCCGGATTCCCTACTTCATTGTCATGCCCAAGGGCTACCAGGCGGACGGGAAGAACCCCACCATGCTGTATGGCTATGGCGGGTTCGAGGTCTCGATGAAGCCCAGTTACTCGGCCACCACCGGCACCAGCTGGGTGGGTCGTGGGGGCGTGTACGTGCTGGCCAATATCCGTGGTGGCGGCGAGTTCGGCCCCACCTGGCACACGGCCGCCGTGCAGGAGAAGCACCAGACCAACTTCGATGATTTCATTGCGGTGGCCGAGGATCTGATCGCCCGCAAGGTGACCTCGCCGCGCCATCTTGGGATCGTGGGAGGGTCGCAGGGCGGCCTGCTGGTGGGCGGTACCTTCGTGCAGCGTCCCGAGCTGTTCAACGCCGTCGTCTGCCAGGTGCCCTTGCTGGACATGAAGCGGTACAACAAGCTGCTGGCCGGGGCCAGCTGGATGTCAGAGTACGGCAACCCCGACACCGAGGACTGGGAATACATGAAGGAGTGGTCTCCGTACCAGAACCTGGACGCGGAAAAGGACTACCCCAAGGTGCTGTTCACCACCTCGACGCGCGATGATCGGGTGCATCCCGGCCACGCCCGCAAGATGGTGGCGAAGATGACCGACATGGGCAAGCCGGTCTACTACTTCGAGAACACCGAGGGAGGCCACAGCGCGGCGGCCAACCTGAATCAGCGTGCGCACATGTGGGCTTTGACCTACGCCTATCTGTGGAAGATGCTGAAGTAGAAGCACGCGTTTTCGGATGAAAAAAAGCGCCGGTCCCGGGTGGTCCGGCGCTCTTTTTTTTTCTGAGACCAGCCCTACTTCCCGAACACCTGTCGCAGCAGGGCGGTGGTCCGGGCGGCGGGATCCTGCCGGATGGCTTGCTCTTCCTGGGCCAGCACGGTGAACAGTCCGGACAGGGCGCGGTCGGTCACGTAGGCGTCGAGGTCCACCAGGTCGGGCTTGCCGGTCAGGGGCAGGCTTTCGTAGGCGTCGGTCAGCTGGCCGTACATGCGGCCCAGCCCCACCGAGGCGGTTTCCTGGCTCACGATGGGCGCAAACTTTTCGCGCAGCTGAGCCTCGGTGCGGCCGCGAAAGTACTCGGTGGCGGCGGTGTCGTGACCGTTGAAGATGGCCATGGCATCGGTGATGGTCAGCGAGGTCACGGCTTCCCAGAATATTCCACGCGCTTCACCCGAGGCCTGCTCGGCGGCCCGGTTCATGGACACTTCCAGCTCATCCACATACGAGCCCAGCCCCACCGATCGCAGGGTGGACGAGGCCTTGTCCAGCTGCTCGGGCATGGCGATGCGAATCAAGGCGTTGCCCAGAAATCCATCCACCGTTGAAGTGCTGGCCGCGGCGTTGTCCGTGCCCACCCGCAGAGCTTCTTTCAGGCCGGCCAGGACGGTGGATTCGTCCAGGGGACCGCCGGCGGTGCCCCCGAGAATGGAATTCAGGTCGGCGTTCTGGAGGGAAGCGCAGCCCGAGGTCAGCAGGGTTCCGAGGACCAGGGCGGTGGCGAGGGCAGCTCTGTTCATGGGCAAGGCACCTTCCGGTGTGGAGTGTCAGGTTTGTTGCCTGCCAGAATAAGTCCAAAGGCGGAGGACGTCTCGGAATATCCTCGGGGTATTGACAGGGTGCTACAAATGTCGCATATTGATGGCGACAAATGTCTCACTTTATTCCGTCACCAAGGAGATCATGGTGTCTCAGCCTTTACCTGACCTCTCCCGCTTTGAACTCCAGTGCCTTTCCAAGCTGTGGGAACGCGGCCAGGCCTCGGTGCGCGACGTGCACGGGGACCTGCAGGATCCGCCCTCGTATTCCACCGTCCGCAAGATCTTCGAGCGCCTGGAAGAAAAAGGCGCCGTCGAGCGGGTGGGACAGGAAGGCAAGGCCCTGGTGTTCCGTTCCCTGGTGCCCGCCGGCGCCATGATCCAGAAGGAAATCCAGCGGTTTCTGGACACCATGTTCAGCGGTGCGGCCACGCCTCTGGTGTCGCATCTGGCCCAGATGGAAGCCGTGTCCCTGGAAGACCTGAAGGCCCTGGAAAAACTGCTGGGGACAAAGGAGCAGGATTCATGAGCGGCTGGGAGTCTACCCTGGGTTCTTTCTGGTCCGGCCTGCTGGTGCATCTCTGGCAAACCAGCCTGGTTCTGCTCCCTTTGTTGCTGCTGCGCCCGCTGCTGAGCCGGCTGTCTGCTCGCGGGGCAGAGATGATCTGGTCGCTGGCGCTTCTCAAATTGCTGGTGCCGGCGGTCTGGTGGGCGCAGCTCCTGGAATCCTGGAATCATCAGGCAGCCCGTCTGGTGTCGCCCGAACGTCTGGTCCAGGGGATGACCCTGCTGGACCGGGTGGAGCCCGCCTGGACCGCCCCGGTGGCACTGTTGCGGGAAGCCGATGTTTCCGGCGGGGGGCCGGCCCTGGTCCTCTTGCTCCTGACTGCCGTGTGGTGGGCGGGCCTGCTGTGGAACCTGAAGGCTACCCGGAAGCAGATGAGCCAGGCGGCACAGCTGGGCCGGGTGGCCCGGGCCGATCTGACCCCGACCCTGCAAACGGCACTGCGCCGGAGCCTGGCTCGCAGCGGTGTGGCGGATAACATGGTGCGTGTGACCGACATGGTGACCATGCCCCAGGTGGTCGGCTTCGTGAGGCCCAGGGTTCTGTTGCCGGTTTCCCTGGTGTCTGGACTGGCCACCGAAGAGCTGGCGGCCATCCTCATGCATGAAGATGGTCACCGTCGCCGTCGCGATCCCCTGCGCACCCTGGTGCATCAGGTGATTCACGCTCTGTACTGGTTCTATCCCCTGGCGCTGCCCGTGCTGAAACAGTTGCAAGAGAATGCCGAGTTCGCAGCTGACGAGAGAGCCCTGAGGGGTCTTGGCAACCCCACCCGCTATGCGCGCGCCGTGGCCGGCACCGTGATGATGGGTCTGTCCCCGCAGGGTATGGCTTCGGCCATGGCCGGGGGTGGGCCATCCTTGCTTCGCCGACGTCTGGAACGACTGGATCTGAAAGAAAGGAAGACAACCATGTGGAAATCCCGAGTGGCGATGCTGACGGCCCTGGTCCTGTTGCTGGTGGGTATCATCTTGCCGGTGGCGGTGTCCGGCCAGGCCCCACCTCCTCCGCCACCGCCGCCGCCCAAGGAACCGGCGCCTCAGCAAGTTGCCGAAACTCCACCCCCGCCACCTCCTGGGCCCGTGGTGGAACCCCGTGATCTGGATGAAGACCCGGTGTTGCTCGAAATGGTCAAGCCCGAGTATTCCGAGCTGGCCGTCGAGCGGCTCATCAAAGGCACCGTTTTTGTGCAGGTGAAGGTGGACAAGGAGGGGCTGGTGACCAAGGCCTGGGTGCTGGAAGGACCTGAAGAACTGCGCAATGCCGCCCTTGAAGCCGCCCGCGGGGCGAAGTTTCGACCGGGAATGAAGGACGGAAAGCCCGTCCCTTGCAAGGTGGTCCTTCCCTTCAGTTTCACGGTGGAGTAAGGATTTGATGCGGCCGGCGGTGCGTGTTCTTATGTTGTCTCCTGTCTTCAAAAACAGGAGGGAACGCCATGAACAGGGTCTCCTCGAAACTCCACCGCCGGCCCCCATTCGGGTTGTTGGCCATCCCCATCATTTCACTACTCTTGATCAGCAGTTGCGGCGGAGACGACGATCCGTCCCGCCCAGGTCCGCAGGGTTCCTTGCCCCTGGAGCAACATGACGGGGGTTTCTTCTCCATCGACAAACCTTCAGGCTGGCAGGTCCTGACCGCGGGGTCCTGCACCACCTTCGCGTTCCTGCTGCGCAATCCCGCCGATCCCCTGCAACAGATTTTCTACTTCGGCACGGTGGGACCTGTTTACACCTGCCAGGAACAGAAGGACCTGGATGCCTGGTATGTGGAACAGGGCGGCTTTCCTCACACCTGGATGGATGCGCCGGTGGTCGATCCCCTGACCCCCGAGAACTTCCTGGCCCACTGGCCGGACATCGCGGGCATGGAGGCGGCATCGAGCTTCATGCCGGCGTTTCCTCACCTGGAGGATCTGGGTCTGGTGTGCTGTGTCGGCCAACCGGCCATGCTGCCTGGGGCGGCCTCGGGTCACGCACGGGGACTTTTTGGTCAGAGCGGCAAGGTCGGCGAAGGGATGTTTCTGGCCACGGTGAAGGAGCTCTTTCCCTACACGGCCAACCCCGGCGGCGGCACGGCCTATGGGCATTTCATCTGCGGGGTCACGGCGGAAAAAGGTGATTTCCAGGATCTGGCCGAGGGCCTGGTGGCCTCGTTGAACACCTTCCAGGTGTCGTCGTCCTACGTGGAGGATTGTCAGCAGCAGTCCCAGGAAATCTGGGGTGCGGTGGCCGCGGCAGGTCAAACCCTGAGCGAAGCCTCGGACATCATCTGGGAGGGGTGGACCGACAGGACCCAGACCCAGGACATCATGGCCGAGCAATGGTCCGATGCCTACCGGGAGGTGGAGCGGGTGTACGACCCGGACACGGGCACGGTTTACGAGGTTCCCGCAGGCTGGTACGAGGCCTACGATCTGGACCGCGACGCCTACGACATGAGCGGCCTGCAGCCCATGCCGGATGACAGCTGGGAAATCTGGATGCAAGGGGTGCTGGACGGGCTGAGCCAGATCCATTGACAAAGGCCCGGACTGCGAGGTCCGGGCCTTCTCTATCGATCAAACAGTGTCGGATCAGCTACCGAGGCTCAAGCTCACCCTGATCACCTGACTGGTGGCCGGGTAATTGTAACCATCGTTGACCATCCGGACTGTGTTATCGGCGTCGCTGGCTCCCGTGTTGGCGCCCGTCTGCCGCGGGGCCTGGTCGGGACCCACGGCCGGCCACTGGTTCATTTCGGTGCCGGCATCCCAGAGGGCCATCTGGCCCGTGACATCGCCGATGACGGCGCTGCCCATGGCATCGAACAGTTCCAGCCCGGCGGCATCGAAGGCGTAGAACAGATCGTTGGACTGGACGAACATGGTGGCCAGCGAGAGGCGGTCACCAGGCTCGGCGGTGAAGGTGATCTGGTAACTCTCACCAGGGAAGATGGGGGCCGCCGCCATGCCGCCCACGGGAGTGTTGAACACGGCCACACTGGCAATACCGGCCCCACCGGTCAGAGAACTGACCAGCCCGGACGGATCGCCATCTTCGGCCAGCGCCTCCAGGCCCAGGCCGCCATTGGCGGCACCCGCGGTGAACAGGCTCACCTGATCGGAATGAACCACGGCCACGCCGGGAGCCAGGGGCACGGCCAGGCCCGTGTGGGCCTCCAGCGCAGCGAAAAGGACGCTGGGATCGCCGTCCTCGGCAAGACCTTCGAGGCCCAGCATATCGGCCATGCCCGCGGTGAACAGAGGGTCATTGTTGGTGTGGATGACGAAAACACCAGGGGCCAAGGGGACGGCCACGCTGCCGCCGCTGGTCATCAGCGTGCCGGCGTCCGACACGTTTTCAATGCGGGTCCGGAACAGATGGTCGCCCAGATGGGTGATGGTCACGGCAATCACGTCACTGGCGGCGGGATAGGTGAATCCGTCATTGACCATGCGCACCGTGGTGTCGGTGTCGACGGCTCCGGTGTTGGCTCCGCTTTGCCGGGGCGCCTGGTTGGTCCCCACGCCGGGCTCTTCGTTCAACTCGGTGCCGCTGTCCCACAGGTGAATCTGGTCGGTGACATCACCATTGACGGGGGTCATGCCGTTGAACAGGGCGATCCCGGTTCCCATCGGGGCGTAAAACAGGTCGTTGGATTGCACGAACATGGTGGCGAAGCTCAGCTTGTCGCCCGGGTTGGCCCCGAAGATGAACTCGTAGGCTTCGCCCGGAAAGATGGGGGCCGGCCCCGAAGCATCGACCGGGGTGTTGAACACACCGCTGGTGGCGTAGTCGGCGGGGGCCGAAACGTTGGCGATGGTCAAGGTGAAGGTCTCGCTGGTGTTGCCGGGGGTGGCAGGGTCGTCGTCGCTGCAACCGGCCAGGAGGGTCAGCGCTCCCAGAGCGATCATGGCGAAAATGAGGGTCTTGTTTGCAATGGTCTTGTTTGACATGGTCTTGCCTTTCTGTATATGGTGCCAACCGAGCACTCTCGGTGCATTGTCTTCATGGGTATTACGAAGCAGGTGACGGCCTGTGACTGAAAGAAGACAATTATTCTCAAAATTAATTCTGACACAGACTTCCCGGGTGAATCGTACTTATGGCAGAGGCGTCACGCGCACCGGATAAACCCCAGGCACCGCCGCTGCCGGCGTGGGTGCTCACGGGTGTGCGGCGTGGAGACCCCGAAGCTCTGGCTGCGCTTTTCGAGGCGTGTTTCGATGACATCTACGGCCTGGCCATGCATCTGATGGGCCACCGCAGTCAGGCCGAGGACATTGTCCAGGAGGTCTTTCTGCGTTTGCACAAGGCGGCCGGAACGCTCGACCCGGCTCGCGACCCTCGGCCCTGGCTGAGAACGGTGACGGCCAACCTGTGCCGCGATCAGTGGCGGTCTTTCGGGGCCAAGGTGGCCAGAAAGTCCGAGTCGGTGGATCAAGACCAGGAGAAGGGTCCCGTTCTGACCAACGGAACTCCAGGCCCTGATGATGTGCTGGCCCAGCAGCAGAGCGCCGAGCTCGTTCAAGCCGCACTGCTGAAATTGCCGGATAAATTGCGGGAAGTGGTTGTCCTGAGGGATTATCAGGATTTGTCTCATGAGGAGATTGCCGAGATCGTCGGGGCCTCTCCGGTCGCGGTCAGAAAACGATATTCCCGGGCGCTTGATGCCCTGGGTCAATTGCTGCAGGATGTCATGCCATGACCAACCGAAATCACGACAACCTGAACGACCGGCAACGCCAGGCCAAGGAGGCCATGCGCCACCTGTCGGCTCCCCAGGCCGACCCAGATTTTCGGGCACGGCTCAAGTCCCAGTTCATGGCTGGTGATATTCCTGCCGGGGAGCTGTCTTCGGCTGCGGCCCCAGCGGCTCTCCCAGCAAAATCGCCCCGGCCCCTGGCCACCTGGCTGGGCTGGTCCGGCCTGGCGGCCGCCGCCGTTCTGGCCGCGTTTTTCCTGGGTTTCAACCGTTTACCGGGTCCCGTTTACCTGGGTTCCCATGGTGTGGGCCAGGTGACGGTGAGCGGCCAGGTGATGGACGTCGATGACAAGGCCGCCCTGGGCGCCGCCTTGAAACCCGGGTCCAGGGTGCTGGTGGGGGAAGGAGGCTCACTGGACATTCTTTACCCCGGGAGTTTTGCCCTGCGACTGGGTGAAGGCTCGGATCTGGTATTGCCCAGCCGGCCGGGACGCTGGATCGGGCGCCGCACCGAAGCGGAGATGGCCTACGGAGAAGTGAGCGTGCGCACGGGGCCCGATCTCCAGGGTGGCCAGCTGGTGATACGTACGGGGGAGGGCCGCGCGGTCATCGAGGGCACGCTGGTCTCGGTTTTTCGAAACGATGAGCTGACCTGCGTGTGTCTGTTCGAAGGTTCGGCATACATCACCACCGATACGGCGGACCTGGGCGCCGTGCCCCCGGGCAAACGCTGGGTACTGTTCAGCGATGGGAGCGAGCCTCAACTGCTGGATATCGTGCCCGGCCATCAGGACCACATGCTGGGCCTGGACCGGACCTTGCCGGGTGTTTTCGAGAACTAACCTACTCCAGCCACCCCATCAGTAGCCGGTTCTTGGGCGTGATGTCTTCCGGAATGAGGGCGGTTTGCACCCGATATCCCTCCTGACGTAGACGAGCCACCCGGGCCGCATCCACGGCCAGAGGCCCATCCATCCAGCCCGCCAGATCCCCGGTGTCACAGGTTTTCAAGTCATGACAGCAGGGGAGGACAGCGACCCGACTGCGGGCCTGTATCGCCAGGTCCAGCACCTGGTCGGTCAACGTGCCGCAGGCATGCACCGAAGCCACCAGGCTTCCTGGAGGGATGGTCACCGCTTCCATCGGCTCTTCCCGAAAATCGATCCGCCCCTCGAGGCGCGGCCAGTGCTTTTCCATGGCGGCCAGAACGGCGGCAAAACTGGGCGGCTGCTTGATGTCCACGCAGGTGGCGGTGGGCGAGGAA
>JAZBOO010000026.1:0-47283 GCA_036351155.1 Candidatus Krumholzibacteriia bacterium
CTGGCCGACAGCCTGGTGCGCGAGGAGTTTTTCCGCGAGGCCCTGGATTACTACCGCCTGGCCGCCGAGCGCGATCCCGATCCGGTGGCCGGCCTGGTGCGCCTGGGTGACGCCTACCTGAAGCAGGATTTCGTCACCCTGGCCCGGGAGTCTTACCTGCAGGCCCTGGATCTGGCCCCCGGTGACCCGGCGGCCGAGGTGGGGCTGGGCCGCACCATGCTGGCTGTGGGGCAGAGGCAGGAAGCCGAGGAGATCTTCAACCGCCACGCCCTGGGCGGGGATCCCTACCCGCCGGCCCGCTATTACCTGGCCCGCAGCTTCGTGACCACCGAGAGGAACTTCGACCAGGCCGAGCAGCTGCTGCGCGACTACCTGGCCGGGCACCTGAACTTCCACTGGCCGTCCCGCGCGGTGGCCAACTGGCAGCTGGCCCTGGCCCAGGAGAAGACCGGCCGCTACGACCAGGCCTGGCAGACCATGAGCCTGGCCATGAGCCTGCCTCTGGGCAACGACCAGATGAAATCCGACGCCCAGCGCATGGAATTCATGGCCAAGGACTGACCGCCGGGCCGCTTCCGCAACAGGCGAAAAGCCCCTGCCGGAACGTTCCGGCAGGGGCTCTTTCGGTCGGTTCGGCGTGCCGGCCTAGGACTCGGTCATGCCCTTGCGCTCGAGCAGGGCGTCGATGCCCGGCTCGCTGCCCCGGAACTTCTTGTACAGTTCCATGGGCTCCTCGCTGCCGCCGCGCTCCAGGACGTTCTCGCGGAAGGCCGCCGCGGTCTTCGCGTCGAACAGGTCACCGGTCTCCTTGAAGGCCTGGAAGGCGTCGGCGTCCAGCACCTCCGCCCACACGTAGCTGTAGTAGCCCGCACTGTAGCCGCCCGCAAAGATATGGCGGAAGTAGGGGCTGCGGTAGCGCACCACGATCTCGTCCATCAGGTTGATCCGGCCCAGGCTCTTGTCCTCGAACTGGTGGGGATCCATCTCGACGAAATCGGTCACCGTGTGCCAGTCCATGTCCAGGAAGCAGGCGGCCAGGTACTCGGTGGTGGCAAAGCCGGTGTTGAAGTGCTGCGACTTCCGCACCTTTTCCACCAGCTCGGCCGGAATCACCTCGCCGGTCTGGTAGTGCTTGGCGTACATGGCCAGCACCTCGGGCTCCATGGCCCAGTTTTCCATGATCTGGCTGGGCAGTTCCACGAAGTCCTGCGCCACCGAGGTGCCGCTCAGGGTCTGGTAGTTGCAGTCGCTCAGCATGCCGTGCAGGCCGTGGCCGAACTCATGGAACATGGTCTCCACCTCGTCCACGCTCAGCAGGCTGGGGGTGTCGCCGGTGGGCCGCGTGAAGTTGCCCACGTTGAACACCAGCGGCAGCACGCGCTCGCCGTCCCGGTAGTACTGCTTGCGGAACGAGCTCATCCACGCTCCGCCCCGCTTGCTCTCGCGGGGGAAGTAGTCCAGCATGAGCACGGCCAGCTCGCTGCCGTCCCGATCCTTCACCAGGAAGGCCTTCACATCAGGATGGTAGGTCTCGATGTCGGGCCGCTCGATGAACTCCAGGCCCCACAGCTTGCCCGCCACGGCGAACATGCCGTCGCGCACGTTTTCCAGCTTGAAGTAGGGGCGGAGCATGCCTTCGTCCAGGTCGTACTTGGCCTTCTTCACCTTCTCGGCGTAGTGCCACCAGTCCCAGGCCTCCAGCTTGAAGGCTTCGCTGCCCATCTCGGCGTCGATCATCGCCTGCATGGCCTCGGCCTCACCCTTGGCGGTGGCCAGGGCGGGCTCCCACAACTTGCCCAGCAGGCTGTACACGGCGCCGGGCTCCTGGGCCATGTTGTCGCTCAGCATGTAGGCGGCGTGGCTGTCGTAGCCCAGCAGATGCGCCTTCTCCACCCGCAGGTTGGCAATGCGCTTCAGGTTGGCGTTGTTGTCCAGTTCGCCGCCGTTGTCGCCCATGTTGATGTAGGCCTTGAACATCTTCTCCCTGAGGTCGCGCTTCTGGCTGTACTGCAGGAAGGGAATCAAGCTGGGCTTCTGGATGGTGAAGGCCCACTGCCCGGGCTTGTCGCGCTTGGTGGCGGCCTCGGCTGCCGCGGCCACCACACCTTCGGGCAGGCCGGCCAGGTCGGCCTCGTTGTCGATGAACATGACGAACTTGTTGGTCTCTTTCAGCACGTTCTCACCGAACTGGACCGTCAGCGAGGCCAGTTCCTCGTTCAGCTTCTTCAGCTGCTCCTTGCCCGCGGCATCCAGGTTGGCCCCGCCGCGCACGAACACCTTGTTGGTCTCTTCCAGCAGCTTGGCCTGCTCACCGGTCAGTTCCAGATCGTCCTTCTGGGCGTACACGGCGGCCACGCGCTGGTACAGCGCATCGTTCAGGCGGATGCCGTCACGATGGGCCGACAAGCGCGGCGCCATGGTCTTGGCCACCGCCTGCATGTCCGGGTTGGTCATCGAGCCGTTCATGGCGAAGAACACGCTGCTCACCTTGCGCAACAGTCCGCCCGAGGCGTCCAGGGCCTCGATGGTGTTGGCGAAGCTGGCCGGCTGATCGTTGCCGGTGATGGCGGCAATTTCCTCGTTCTGTCGGGCCATGGCCTCGGTGAAGGCGGGCTCGTAATGGGTCACGTCGATCTGCGCGAAGGGAGGCACCCCGTAGGGTGTGTCCCACTCGGCGTAGAAGGGATTCTGCACGTTCGTTTCACCTCCGCCGCATCCGGCTAAAAGTAGGGTGGTCACCATAAATGTCAGGAATAGTCTGCTCATCACATGCCTCTCCAGTTCTGTGGGCCCGCGGGCTTGTTGTTCAGGATGTCTTCGATGCGCTCCTGCACGTCGGGGGTCAGCTGGTCGGCCACCGTGAGGGCCTTCATGTTCTCGGTGACCTGCTCGGGGCGGGAGGCTCCGGTGATCACGGTGGAAACATCGTCATTGGTCAGGCACCAGGCAATGGCCAGCTGGGCCAGGCTGCAGTCCAGGTCCTTGGCGATGGGCACCAGTTCCTTCACCTTGGCCACTTTTTTCTGCCCGGCGGGACCCTCAACCTCGGGCCGCAGCCACTGGTAGTTGGGCAAGGTCAGGCGAGATCCCTCGGGAATGCCGTCGTTGTACTTGCCGGTCAGGATGCCGCTGGCCAGGGGGCTCCAGATGGTGGTCCCCAGTCCGATCTCGTCGTACAGCTCGGAGTATTCCGCCTCGACACGATCGCGGCAGAACATGTTGTACTGCGGCTGCTCCATGGTGGGGGGAATCAGGTGCTCCTGGCGGGCAAAGTCGTAGGCCCGGCGGATCTGGGCGGCGCTCCACTCGCTGGTGCCCCAGTACAGGGCCTTGCCCTGGCTGAGGACCTGGTTCATGGCCCAGACCGTTTCCTCGATGGGCGTGTCCACATCGGGCCGATGGCAGAAGATCAGGTCCACATAGTCGGTGTCCAGCCGCTCCAGGGCCGCATCGGTTCCCTCGATGATATGCTTGCGCGACAATCCCCGCTCATTGGGCCCCTTGCCGCCCCAGAAGATCTTGGTGCTGAGCACCAGATCGGAGCGCTTCCAGCCCGCCTTGCGGATGGCCTTGCCCATGATGACCTCGGACTTGCCGCCGGCGTAGGCCTCGGCGTTGTCGAAGAAGTTCACTCCCTCGTCGTAGGCGATCTTCATGCACGCCAGGGCCGCATCCACATCCAGCTGGTCATCGAACGTGACCCAGGACCCGAAGGACAGGGCGCTGACTTTCAGGCCCGATTTGCCCAGAAACCTGTATTCCATTGTTCAACCTCCATTTGAGCCGCAACATTTTCCATTGTGGCCAGTATAACATCATGATCATGCGTTGGCAGTGACGGATCACGGGCTTTTCTCGCCGCCCCTCTTTCCCCGGGCCGCCCGATTCCGTAGTTTCATCCATGGTATTCCCATTTCACGTCCGGATTGGCGACCCCGCACCTGAGCTTTTTTGACGCGGTCCAGGATACAACCAGGAGAACGTCATGTTTAAATCGTTTATTACCCAGCCCAGCCGTTTGCTCCTTGTCGGACTGGTTCTCTCCTTCCTGGTGAGCCTGCTCGTGGCCCCTACCACCCTGGCCAAGGTTCACCTCTATGGTGGGGACAGCGGCGGTGGCGGAGGCGGCGAAGGTGACCCGCTGGACGGCAACGACTACAGCGATCCCGGCATGGGCGGCATCGGCGACGACATCGAGAACTCCTTTGGTTTGATCGAAGGCGGCGGCGGCCTGGTGTTCAGTCTGCCCGGAACCGACAAATCACAGGTCTGGATCATCATGGACTTCCAGGGCAAAATTCCCGTCCTGCGTGTCCTGCAGATCTCCTCGTCTGCCACAAGGGTGGAGGGGACTCATGCGCGGTAATCCGGAGAGAGTCAGGATGCAGCAACCTGGCGCGACGGACCGTAAACTGGAATCGGCGGCCCTGGATCGAAAAAGCTACCAGCTGGCTGAGCAGGCTTTCCTCAGGGAAGACTACCAGAACAGCCTGGAGCAGATCCGACAGGCCCTCGACAAGGTGCAGGGGAGCCATCTGGAACCGATGGCTCTGCTGCCCGATGTTCACGCGCCGCGGGTCAAGGATGGCGTGGTCCTGTGTGCCCGCAATCTTTATCAGCTGGACCGTTACGAGGAGTTCGAGGTGTTGCTGGCCACGGCCGGCCGCTGGGGCCTGGTGCCCGAGGGCATGCCGGAGCTGGACGTGGTCCAGCTGAGCTTCGCCTACAAGCGCGGGCAGTACCAGCAGGTGGTCGATGAGACCACCGCCTTCATCGAGGCCACCCGTCTGGACCTGCCGCCGGTGATTGCCGAGTTCCTGTACCTGCGGGGGCTGGCCCTGTCCTCTCTTGGTCAACCCGAGGCGGCGCGTGAGGATGCCGAGACGGCCCACTCGCTGTTCCGTATTCTGGGGGACAAGCGGGAATGTGCCCGCTGCGCCAACTTGATGGGCATTCTGTTCTTCCGTGCGGCCGACTTCACCTCGGCCGACCGCTGGTTCCGACAGGCCTTCCAGCTGCACAAGAGGCTGGGTTTGCGGAAAAACATGGGGGGCAACCTGCTGAACCTGGGCATCGGTTGCTACAAGCGCGGCGACTTCAATCAGGCCTTGCTCGAGTTCGATGCGGCGTCCGTCCTGTTGCAACAGGTGGACGCTCAGGTCAGCCTTTGCCGGACCGCCGTGGCCCGAGGCCACACCCTGCGTCTCATGCGCCGATTCTCCGAAGCTCAGGAAACACTGCTGGCCGCGTTCGCCCGGGCCAACGAACTGTTGCTGGCTCGCGAAGAAGCCCTGGCCCTGGAGTACCTGGGCGATGTGGCCATGGATCAGAACCAGATGGACAAGGCGCGCCGTTACTACAGTCGAGCCCTGGCGGTGGGGCACAGCCTGGCCCCCGATGGTGACGTGGTCATGGAGGTCCTGCATCGTCAGGGCCTGTGTCTGGCCCGCATGGGGCGGGAAAACGAGGGCATCGTCCTGCTGAAACGTGCCCTGGGCCTGGCCCGCAGCCAGGGAGACCGGTGCGAGGAAGGCCAGATCCGCGTGGCCCTGGCCGAAACGGTGTTCTCTCTGGGTGATCTGGAATCGGCCCTCCGCCATGCCGCGCAGGCCACCGACCTGCTCGAAGGGGTCGGGGCCCGTTTCGAACTGGCGAAGGCGCGATTGGTGGCCGCCCGCGTGGGCCTGGCCCGTCTGGACAGCGCCCTCGGGCTGGACCGGGAATCGGCTCTGGACGAAGGCTGGCGACAGACCCTGGCGGCCATGGACACCTTCCTGCGCTCGGGTGTCGAGCACTGGACCGTGGAGGCACGCCGGTTGCTCAACGTCATTTCCAACCAGCGGGCCGACGAGCACAGTGCGGCCACCAGGGCTCCGAGGAGCGCCGTGGGGCGAGTCAGCGTGCCGTCGACCACCATCGTGCACGTGTCGGCCCGCATGCGGGACCTGATCCAGATGTGCGATGCGTTTGCCGACTCCAGGGAACCGGTGCTGATCACCGGGGCCACGGGGACCGGCAAGGAACTTTTCGCGCGCCGACTCCACCAGCGCAGTAGCCGCAGCGGCGCCGAGCTGGTGTGTGTGAACACCACCGCCATCCCCGAGAGCGTGTTTGCCCGGGAGTTTTTCGGGCACGTCAGGGGGTCCTTCAGCGGGGCCGATCAGGACGGACCTGGCCTGGCTGCCAAGGCCCACGGCGGCACTCTGTTCCTGGACGAGATCGGGGAAATGCCCCTGAGCTTGCAGCCGCGCCTGTTGCGATTGCTGCAGGACGGGACCTACCACGCGCTGGGCGATCCCACCGAACGGCAGGTCGACCTGCGGCTGGTGGCGGCCACCAACGCGGATCTGGAGCAGATGGTGGCCCGCGGCACCTTCCGCGCCGATCTGTACTACCGCCTGAAGATCCTGGAACTGAAGATCCCGCCCATGGTGGAACGCCGCGAGGATGTTCTGCCCCTGTTGCGGCACTTCCTGTCCCTGGACCAGGATCGTCAGGTGCAACCGGCCGAGTTCTTCAACGCTCACAGCCTGGAGCTGCTGGAGCGGTATGACTGGCCAGGGAATGTGCGGGAGGTGGCCATGGTGGCCAGCCAGGCACGGGTGCAGAAGGCCTCGTGCGGTCGGGTAGCCATCGAACTTGGCAGCTTCGGCAACGAAACCATCCTGCTTTCCGGTCCCGAATCTGGCCCCGAAGCCGGGACCGAACATCGGCGCGATGAGCCGATCACCGGCCCCCTGGACCGTCGGTCCCGGATACTGCTGGCCCTGGCCGAAACCGAGGGCAATCGTGCCGAGGCGGCCCGCAAGCTGGGAGTCAGTCGGAGCACGCTGTACCGTCGCATGGAAAAGCTGGGGATTGTCTAGAAAACTGTCCTCATCGTTCATTCAACCCCCGGTGCCCCGTGTACCGGGGGTTTTTTCTTCAAGTGCCCTGAACCCCTGCCGATGGTGGAGAAGAACCGGGGCGACCGATTCCTGTAGCCAACCCGATGGAGAGAGTTCGTGGCCGTCACGCAAAACCCGCTTTCGATCATGATTGTCGACGACCGGCCAGAGAACCTGTCGTCCATGTCCCAGCTGCTGGCCCAGGACGGGCTGGACATCGTCACCGCGCGTTCGGGCGACGAGGCCCTGGCCAAGATGCTGTCCCTGGACCTGGCCCTGGTGCTGCTGGATGTGCAGATGCCCGGCATGGACGGCTTCGAGGTGGCCGACCTGATGCGGCGCAATCCGCGCACCCGGCACTTTCCCATCATTTTCGTGACGGCCATCAACAAGGAACGTCGGCACATCTTCTCGGGGTTCGAAGTGGGGGCGGTGGACTACATCTTCAAGCCGGTCGATCCGTTCATCATCCGCTCGAAAGTGCAGGTCTTTCTTGAGATCAAGCGCAGCGCCCTGGAACGCGAGCGTCTGCTGGTGGATCTGAATCGGGCCAATCGGCGGCTGAAGGACATCAGTGACCGCAAATCCGATTTCCTGTCGGCGGCTTCACACGAACTCCGCACGCCGCTGACGGTGATCAAGGAATACTGCAGTCTGGTGCACGACGGTATCGTGGGCACGCCCAATGCCGAGCAGAAAAAATGCATGGAGGCCGCCCTGCGCAATTGCAACCGGCTGGCCGACCTGGTCAATGACCTGCTGGATCTCGATGCCATCGAGTCGGGCTACTCGAGCATGTTCCGCGAAGAGCTGGACCTGGGCTTTCTGCTCAGGGAAGTGGCCGAGGACTTCGGTCCCCGTTGCGACAGCGTGGAGCAGGGGATTGCCCTGGACGTTCCCGACGGTCTGCCAACCGCTCTGGGCAACCCTGATCTGGTGACCCAGGTTCTGGTCAACCTGGTGGGCAATGCCCACAAGTTCACCCCCGAAGGGGGCACCATCACGTTGCGGGCAGAGCGGGAAGAGACCAACCTGCGGGTGGCCATCAAAGACACGGGACCGGGAATTGCGCCCGAGTATCATGACAAGGTGTTCGAAAAGTTCACCCAGCTGAACCGCAAGGACGGTCCCGGGGCCAAGGGCACCGGGCTGGGGCTGGCCATCAGCCACAAGATCGTCGAGTTGATGGACGGCCAGCTGGGCCTCGATAGCCGGGATGGGCAGGGGGCCACCTTCCACTTCACCCTGCCTCTGTTTTCGGAGACGGCGCACATGCGGGCCTTCGTGGCCGATGGCACCGCCCACACACGCCTGGGCAATACCGACTGGTGTCTGGTGCTGGTCCGGCCGTGCACGCCCGAATCGGAGCTGCCGGAGTGGCTGGAAGAAACCGTCACCGTGGCCCTGCGTCAGACCGACGATGCCACCACCGTGACCGCAGTGGAAAACCTTCCGGTCAAGGCGGTTTTGTTGCAGGCGTCGGTGGCCGGCGCCAAGGCCTACCTGACACGACTGCAGGCGAACCTGGAGTCGGCGGGTCATCAGGACGAACTTCCGCATTGTTGTGTCCTGCCTCTGGATCGAGAGGCCCACCAGGACTTTGTATGGATGCCGGAAAAGCTGGTTTTCAACGAGCTGGCCCAGGTCAGTGACAGCAAAGGAATGAGCTATGTCTAAGGGAAAAATCCTCGTCGTGGACGATGAACCGGAGATCGTGCGCAGCCTGACTCTCCGTCTGGGAGCCGCGGGTTACGAGGTGCATTCGGCCATGGATGGCCTGGGCGCCACGAAGAAAGCCATCGAGGTGCAGCCGGAGTTGATCCTGCTGGACATCGGCATGCCGGCCGGCAACGGCCACGTGGTGGTGGAGCGGTTGCGGAATATCGGCGAGACCAGCCATATTCCCATCATCTACCTGACCGCGCGGACCAGCGACGAGGACTACCGCAAGGCCCGGGATGGTGGGGTGTGCAAGTACATCACCAAGCCCTTCGATTCTGAAGTCCTCATGGCGGCCATCGAATCGGAGATGGAGCGGTCGGTCGAACTGACGCCCTGACAGAAAATGTCCATTCCAGGCGATGCAACGTCCTTTCCATGAGACATGCCCTCACCCAGGTGGGGGCATTTTTTTCTGTGGACGGGTTTGCTTTTTCTGCAAGCTATTGCTGTATAGTAAATTATCGTCTTTCATGGGTTCAGGCACCCAATCTGCATTACCGGGGGTAAGCCCCAGGGCACCATTTCAATCTGGAGGAGGCCAAGCTCATGAAAACCTGGCGTAACGGAACCGCAACCGTTTTGACTTTGGTGATGCTGATTTCTGTTCTGGCTGTCTCGGCCCAGGCCCGCCTGGTCCGCAGCGCCCGACATCCACAAGGCCTCACCTTCAGTCCCGACAGCGAGCTTGTCCTTGAAGGCGGCCTGGCCGAGCCTTTCGAAGACCTGAAGGAAGATTTCTGGACTTCGGATACCGGACTGGAGGCGGGCACCGGCTACGAGCTGGGGCTGCGCTACCGGTACTTCGTGGGGCCCGACCTGGCCGTCTCTCCAGCCTTTCACTACGTCCGTTTCGGGTCCTTCAGCGGGGTGGGCGATTTCCCCGAAGGCGACGAACTGGGCTTCGATATCCGGGCCAGCCAGTACCGGTACGGTATGGACCTGCAGTTCTTCGTGGGCTCTCCCATGGTCCAGGTTCGGCCATATGTGACCGGGGGCGTGGCCCTGGCGCACAACATCTACCGCGACGAATTGCAGGGGTACGGGGTATACAAGGAATCCGTCAACAGCCCGGCTTTCAATGCCGGGGTGGGGCTCAAGCTCGGGGTGATGGAAATCAGTGGCACGTACCATTTCAACCGGTTTGAAACATCAAAAATTACGGGTGGGGCCGAAAAGGTCGACTTCAACTGGGATTACGCCATTCTCCGTGTCGGTTTCGCCTTCGGGAAGCATTGAGCGCTTGTTCCTGACCAGTAGCTGGCCCTTGTTAACGATCGTTGACAAGGGCCATTTGTTGACAGGAATTGTTCAAAGTACTATTTTTCGGATCTAGATATCCAAATAAAGGGCAACTTGGAATGTTCTTCAACCCTGGAGAGATTTCTCGTGTTTTCACAGACCGTAGAATATGCCATGCGGGCCATGCTGGCCCTGGCCACCGGTGACGGAACCCCCATGACCACCCGCCACATCGCCGAGGTCATGAAGGTGCCCCAGAGCTATCTCTCGAAGGTTCTGCAGTCGCTGGTCAAGGCCGGGCTGGTGTTTTCCACCCGTGGCCTCAAGGGGGGATTCGTTCTGGTCAAGAAGCCGTCGGAAATCTCCCTGCTGGAAATTCAGAATGCGGTCAATCCCATCAAGAGATTGCATTCCTGCCCCCTGGATCTGGAAACCCACAATTCTGAACTCTGCCCGCTGCATCGGCGACTGGATCACGCCATGGGCATGGTGGAAGAGGCCTTTTCCCGGACCACCCTGTCCGAGGTTCTGTCCGAGAACAATCCCTGCCCCACGCTTCAAAACCAGCTCAACACCTTGAAAGAAATCAACCAGAAGCCTTCCTGAGCGGCCCCGGTTTCAGCCCGTCCGTTTTTCTCGCACCTGTTTGACCGCACGCACGATATGGGCGATGGCCTGGTTCACCTGATCTGCGGTCGTGGTTCTCCCGAGGGAGATCCGCAGGGTGCCGAAACCGTACTCGGGAGCCACGCCCATGGCCTGCAGCACATGGGACATTTCCGCGCCGTCCCCGTGACAGGCGGCCCCGGCAGACACCGCCACCTCGGGCATGGCCGCCATGATTTCCTGGGCGGCGGCATCGGCAAAACCGATGCTCAGGGTGTTGGGTAAACGATGTTCGGGTCCTCCCGGATGCCCGTGCACCTGGCATCGGCCCAGGGAGGCCACCAGGCCTGCGGCGAGAGTGTCCCGCAGCCCGGCCAACCGCTGCATCTCTTTTTCCAGTCCATGATTGGCCAGGGCACAGGCCTTACCCAGGGCCACAATTTCCAGGATGTTTTCCGTGCCGGCGCGCCGCCCATTTTCATGCCCAGCCCCGTGCATGAGCTTGGTCACCGATACGCCTTCACGCATGACCAGCACCCCGATTCCCTGCGGCGCATACAGCTTGTGACCGGCCACCGAAATCAGGTCCACACCCAGCTGGTCCAGCTTCACGGGAATTTTGCCCACGGCCTGGGCACAGTCTGAGTGACTGGGGATTCCCAGGCGCCGGGCCGCGGCCGCCACTTCGGACACAGGCTGCAGGGTGCCCACCTCGTTGTTGGCCAGCATGAGGGTCACCAGGGCGGTGTCCTTGTCCAGGGCGCTGATCATGGTGTCGGGATCGACCGTTCCATGAGCATCCACGTCCACGTAGGTCGTCACAAACCCGAACCGCTCCAGGAACTGGCACACCTCGGTGACGGCCGGGTGTTCGATGCGCGAGGTCACGATGCGCCGACGGCTCTCCGGGGCAGAAAAAGCGGCCCCCAGAATGGCATGGTTGTTGGCCTCGGTGCCGCCGCTGGTGAAGATGATGTTCTCGGGTTGAGCCCCCAGCAGCTCGGCCACCTGGACACGCGCCGCCTCCACCGCCTGCCGCGCCCGCTGCCCGAAAACATGTGAGCTGGAAGGGTTGCCGTGGAACTGCTCCAGCACGGGCTGCATGGCCCTGGCCACCCGCGGATCAAGGGGAGTGGTGGCGTTGAAGTCGAGGTAGATCGGTTCGGTGGCCATGCGGGGCATCCTCCGGTGATCAGTCAAAAAATGGCAACAAATTCCCCAGACGCAGAGACAGAGCGTCGGCCCCATCTTCACTGCGGGCATAGGTGGCGGAAACCGGCCCCAGGAAAGTCTGGAACATCAGCGACACAGAGGCACAATAGTGCAGGTCATCCAGGCTGGCATCCTTCGACTGGCGCCAGGCGTTGCCGGCCTCGATCCTGGCTCCCACATACCACAGGGTGGAGAACAGTTGCCGCTTTCCCTTGATGCGTGAGTACCAGGACAGGGAAGCCAAGCCGTAGACCTGGCCTCGGAACTGGTCGGGGCGGTATCCTTCCAGGCCCTCGGGCCCGCCCAGGGTGAAGAGGTCGAACTCCGGCAGGTCGGTGTCCAGGTCGCTGCCACCGTGCAGTCCGAGGGCGAAACTCTGGTTGGACCAGGTGCGCACCAGGGTGCCGATGGCCTCGAGCCGCGTGTATTCCAGGTCAGCCCCCAGGTGCTTCTGACCAAAGTATGCCCGGGACAGCAGGCGGTAACCTCGTTCCGGAAAAACGGCCGCATCCAGCATGTCCAGATTCAGCGAAGCGGTGTACCCGCCCCGGGGCCCCTCGAACTTGTAAAGGTTGAGGTTGGTCTTGTCGGTGGCGTGCATATGTCCATACTCAACACCCACCCGCAACTCGCCGAAGTGGCCCAGTCGGTAGCCCAGATCCAGGTATCCGGTCACGTCCTCTTTCTTGAAATCGCCCAGGTTGATTTCCTGGATGTACCAGTTCTTGTACTGGTTGTGCCAGCGCAGGGCGGTGGCCACGAAGGGACGGCGCGTGTAGGCCAGGGGTTGATACAGCTCCAGCTTGATGCCACTGGTGCGCCCCAGTTGGAGATCCGTGCGCAGCTCGGAACCCCAGCGGTTCATTTCCAGTCGGGTGGCGCGAAACCGGGCGTCCAGGTAGCTGCGCCCTTCTGAACCTCCGGAATAGCTCAACCCCATGTTCAGCACGTTGGGCGCGTAGAACTTGTCGTTGGTGATGATGGTCAGGAGGGTTTGCCTCTGCTCATCCTGGGTGATCTCGAAATCGACCAGTTCGAACACTCCGAAATCGAACACACGGCCCAGGTCTTCCTTCAACGCGTCCAGATCCAGAGGGCGTCCCTTTTCCTGACGGATGTTGCGCAAGATGGACCGGTCATCCACCTGGGAGTTGTTCACCAGGACGATCTGATCGATGATCAGAATCTCCCGGGGCACCGGCCGGTGGGCTTTCAGATGATCAAGGTAGTCTTCCGTGGAGAGAGAGAGGGCCCGGAGCTCCTGAGCCATGGCCAGGGCGGCCTGGCGTCCCAGGGGAATGGTCTCGGGTACACGGCTGAAATCTCGACTCGAGATATCCTGCAGGTCCACCGAGATGACGTAGTCGGCCAGGGCCAGCTGGGGGACAACATTTTGCCGGGCCTGGATGATGCCGGTCTGTTCCGTGACCCCCATCAGGGACTGGAACTGATCGGGGTGGGCTGCCGAGGGCAGGGTGCCCACATCGACGGCGATCACGATGTCGGCGCCCATGCTCCGCACCACATCCACCGGCAGGTTGCGCGCCAGGTAGCCGTCCACCAGATAGCGCCCATCCCACTCGACCGGGGGGAATACCCCCGGAATGCTCATGCTGGCCCGCACCGCCTTGAGCAGGTTTCCCTTCTCCAGAACGACCATCTCTCCAGTGGAAAGGTCCGTGGCCACGGGACGGAAGGGGTAGGGCAAGGCATCGAAGCCATGGCGTCCATCCAGGTAGAGGCTGGAGTTACGAAAGGCGAACCCCAGCTTTTGTCCGGAAATGATTCCGCTGGACAGCACCAGACTCCGGTCCTTGACCCCGAATTCCAGGGGGAGGAAAAACGAGGAATCATCCTGCTTGCGGCGATAGTTGCGCAGCCTCCGGTCAGGTCGGTCGGAAAAGAGGTCCACCCAGTCCACGGCCAGCATTTCCGCTTCGATGGTGTCGGGACTGAGCCCGATGGAAAACAGGGCCCCGACGATGGACCCCATGCTGGTGCCGCTCACGTAGTCCACCGGAATGTTCAGTTCCTCGAGAATCTGGAGCACGCCCACATGGGCGGCCCCACGTGCGCCACCGCCACTGAGGGCCAGGCCGATCTTGGGTCGCTTGGGAGCAGTGGGGGGTTCCTGAGCCAGGGCACTCGAGCAGAAAAAGCCCACGATCAACATCCCGGCAATGGCCCTTCCCACAAGTCTGGAAAGATGGGTGGTGGTCATGAAAACTCCCGGTCGGGCAAAGAAAACGTCACGATGTTGGGGGGAGGTAAAATTATATCGCCCCGGGCGACGGAGGCGATAAAAGAATGGGGAGGCTGGGCGAATCTGTCGGGTGGCAAGCCATTGTGTCGGGCCAAGATGTGAAGCATGATGTCAGCGACTCGACGCCTCCCCATTCTGAACGGAAGACACTCTATCAGGTTTTTTAACAAAAAAGCCATCGCAAATTTGCTGGATGCTGAAAAAATTGCCGTTCAAGACTTCTTTTTGGGGCCAGCAACTAATTGATCTTTCAGGATTTGGCGTTCATCTCTTCGGTCACCACCACGGCCCGGGATTCCACCTTGACGGACCCCGCCAGAACGGGGCGCTCCTTGCCGGGAAGGATGAGGTCCAGCGGCGAAGCGGCCGCCGTGTCGATGACCCGCCTCCATTGCCAGTGAGAGCGGTTGGCAGGCAACTGGAAAACCAGGGGTTTGGCCGAGGCATTCAGCATGACGTGAAGGATCTGACGGTCCCCGGGGCGGCCCAGCGTGAAGGCCAGTGATCGTGAGCTCGGGGTCCAGTCGGGCTTGCCCAGCTGGGTGCCGTGCCAGGTGATTTCCCCCGGCCTGGCGGGAGAGGTGGCGGTCCAGAACCGGTTGTCATTCAGCAATTCGAGAGAGCTTGTGTAGCGGCGCAGGCGGTGCACGAAATGCAGGACTTCTTTTTCCTTTTCCACGGCGTTCCAGTCCAGCCAGTTCAACGCGTTGTCCTGACACCAGGGGTTGTTGTTGCCTTGCCGTGTGTGGCGCGCCTCATCTCCCATCAGCAGCAGGGGCGTGCCGTGGGAAAGGAAAAGAACGGTCAGGAAATTCTTGATCTGTCGCAATCGCAGCTGGTTGATGACCGGGTCATCGGTTTCTCCCTCGATACCGTGATGGAAACTGAAATTGTGGTCCGACCCGTCGCGATTTTCCTCGCCGTTGGCCAGGTTGTGTTTCGCTTCGTAGGAAACCAGGTCACGCAAGGTGAACCCGTCATGACAGGTCACGAAGTTGACGCTGTCAAAGGGCCGGTCACCTGGGAGGGAGAACAGATCACGGCTCCCGGTCAGACGGGCCATGAGGCTTTCAATGGTGTTCTCGTCGCCTCGCCAGAACCGTCGCACGTCATCGCGGAAGGGCCCGTTCCATTCGGCAAACTTTTTCCCGGGGAACTTGCCCACCTGATAGAGACCGCCGGCATCCCAGGCCTCGGCCGTCAGCCCTGTGCTGGCCAGTACCGGATCGCTTTCAATGGCCAGGATCACCGGGGGCCGTTCCAGAGGACGGCCATCCTGGTCCCGGGTCAGGGCGCTGGCCAGGTCGAAACGGAATCCGTCCACATGCATGTGCTCCACCCAGTAACGCAGAGAATCCTGGATCAGACGGCTGACCACCGGGTGGTTGGCATTGAAGGTGTTTCCGCAACCCGTGAAGTCGGCATACTTGCCCGGCGCATCGGGTGAGGGGATGTAGTATTGCCGGTTGGCCAGGCCCCGCCAGCTGAGACATGGTCCATCGGGCCCGGCTTCGGCCGTGTGGTTGAATACCACATCCAGGATGACTCTGATCTCTGCCCGGTGCAGGGCTTTCACCAGGTCGCGAAATTCGTCCACGGCACCGGCCGGGTCGGGGTGGCTGCTGAAGGCCGCGTGGGGGGAGAAAAAGGACTGGGTGCTGTAGCCCCACACGTTGCTCAGGCCTTCCGGGGCATCCTGGCTGTCGAACTGGAAAATGGGCAGCAACTCGACCGCCGTCACTCCCAGGTCCCGCAGGTGATCGATGCGGTCGATCATCCCCGCAAAGGTGCCCCGCCTGTTCTCGGACAGTCCACTGGAAGGAGATCTGGTATACCCGGCCAGGTGCATTTCATAGAGAAACTCGCGCCCATGATGCCGTCCGAGCGGGCGGTCACCTTCCCAGTCGTACCGATCAAGGTCGATCACCACACTGCGCAAGGCGCAGGCGCAGTTGTCGCCCCTGGCGCCGGCGGCGGATCGTCGATACAGCCGATCGCTGACCGCCCGACCGTAGGGGTCCAGCAAAACCTTGTCTCCGTCAAACAGGTGACCCTGAGACGGCTTGCGAGGGCCACGGGCACGCCAGGCGTACAGCTGGCCATGCCCGCACTCGGGCACCAGAATGTGCCAGTAGTCCCCCGTGCGGCAACATTCCGCCGAAAGAGTGAAAACACGGTCGGGTTGCACGGCCGAAGGATCGGGGAACAGCAGCAGGTCCATACCCAGGGCATCGGGGCTGTAAACGGAGAAATTCACGCCAGCGGACTGGCAGGTGGCCCCCAGGGGGGCGGGATGACCGGGCTGATAGGACAGTTCTTGGCTCACGGAACACTTCCTGGAGGAGGGTGATGGCACCAAGTTAACCTTTCGAGGAGAACTGGTCATCCCGAAATCAGTGTTAAATCCCCTCTCAAGCCAGCCGATAAAACTGAAAGATCAATCAGGTCGGGGCCACTGGACGGCCCTGGTTGACCGTTGCCCAAGACCCGTCGAGGAGTGTGCTGGCGCATGTTGCTGGAAAATTTGAAGTTACTGGTGAAGGCTGGAAGTGATGCTCTGATGGAGACCTGTGGAATGCCGGTCGACGATGTGAGTATCAACCAGGTCCGCCAGGGACAGATCACCTTTCCCGGTGTGGCCAAGCTGAAATTCCAGAACGGTACCCTCGAAAGCGTCCGCGTGGGTGGGGACACCATGCTTTGCGGCCACCTGGCCGAGCACGGCCCCGAAGGGGAAAGCAAACCCGGCATCCAGAAGCTGGCCGAAACATTTCTGGCCCTGGTCCTCGATGGCATGGAAGGGCGTTACCCACGAGGAGGCATCGAGAATCTGGACGTGGGACCGCGCGCCGTCCACACCCGGGGGACCCGGACCTTCGGCGTCAAGTTCCGCACCTCCATTGGCCAGCTTTTTGTTCTGGCCGAAGTCCCCTCGCGTCTGGAGTACGAGCAGGCCAAGGGCAGCGAATATCTGGCGGGCATGCTGTCGACCTATCTGCCTTCCAGCTGGGCCTCCCGCGAAACCATCGACTCCACCGGCGTGATCGATTCTTTCCTGGTTCTGCTGAGAAAGGTCGAAGGCGATATCAACGTGGAGATGGTGCAGGAGACCGGCGGTCGCGAGGAACGCAACGGCATCCTGATCGAGCAGTGTTCTTTCGGCAAGGTGCGCGCCCTGCGGGTGAATCTGAACCTGGAACATGGGCCGGCCTCCCTGTTGAATGCAGGGGACCGCGTCTGCGCCTTCGTGGGCATTGCCGACCGGGCCGTGGAAATGGAACTGGAATACCTGGGCGCCGAAGCCTATCCGGTGGCCGGGGGCGGCACCCTGGATACGGCGCTGTTCAGCCTGCCGGGCGAGTTGAGAATCGGGCAACGACGCCGGGCCTTCCGTATCGACCTGTTGAATTCTCTGCCCGTCGAGGTGGAGGCCGTGGATGTGAATGCCGACGTGTCCGTCTGGTTCGCCAACAGCAAGGGAAGCAGCGAGCGCTCGGGTCAGATGATCGACCTCAGTTTTTCCGGGGCCCGCATCATCGGCAACCCGGGTGAGTTCGTGGGAGAATTCCCCAAGGGCGCCATGGTCCGCTGCCGGGTGTATTTTCCTGATGAACCGTCTCCCGTATCGGTGCTGGGCATGGTGCGGCGCCGGGACACCAAGCTGGTGGATCGCCAGACCTACCAGGATGAAATCGGGATCGAGTTCGCCATCAGCCCCGAGGCCGACCGTGACGCGCTGGAAAAAATCCGCCAGTATGTCCTGAAGGAACAAAGGTCCGTGCTGGCCCGCCGAACCCAGGGTGCCGGGGCTCTCTGACCCTTTCCCCACTTCTTTCCATGCTCGACTGTTGATCACGGACTTGTCCGGGCCGCCGTGGTGCGCTAGGCTGGGCGGCGTTGTGCAACCCTGACCGGATGGAATACCTTGCCCTATTTCTTCACCGTTCTGGCCCTGCTGGCGCTGTTGCTGGGCGGCACTCTTTCCTGGGTGTCCCGGCAAGAGCGTGAAGTGGTGGCAACCCGTCGATCCCTCCTGCTGGGCGGCGGTCTTTTCCTGGGCCTGATGGGTGTGGGCTGGGCGCCCTGGAGCGGAATCATCTTTCTCCAGATCGCTGTCCTGGCGGCCGCCCTGGCCGGCACGGTCTACCTGTTCTGGCCCACCCCGGCCCCCGAGGAACTGTCCCGGTCCGGCGCCGTGCCCCGGGTGGACGAACGCACGGTCATGTTTTCCCGCGCGGAACTGGAGCCGGGCACGGCCCGCTGGGAGGACTACTATGCCCAGTACCCCGAGCACAGGGAACTGGATGATCGCTTCCGCCGCCTGCCCGGGCTGATGTCTCCCCGGTCCGGCAAGTATGCTCCGCTGTCGTTTGCGGCGGCGGCGGCCAGCTTCAAAACCGTGGACTGTCTGGTGGGGTTGATCAACGGGGAGTCCGCCCGGGAAACTGTCCCGTTGGATCCCGGTGAAGCCACACTGTTTCTGAAGCAGTGGGCCCGCAAGCTGGGAGCGCTGGAGGCGGGGGTCACGGCCATGCGTCCCGAGCATTTCTACGCCGTCAAGGGGCGTGGTGAAAACTACGGCCAGCTGGTCCGGGTCGATCATGCCTTCGGGCTGGCCTTCACCGTGGAGATGGATCACCACCACCTGGGCACCGCTCCTGAGGGGCCCACCCTGATGGAGTCGGCCCAGCAGTATCTGAATGCCGGAGCCATCGCCGTTCAGCTGGCGGAGTTCATTCGTCAGCTGGGCTATCAGGCCGAAGCGCATATCGACGGGAATTATCGGGTGGTGTGCCCGCTGGTGGCCCGGGATGCGGGGCTGGGTGAGATGGGCCGCATGGGTTTGTTGATGACGCCGCGCCTGGGCCCGCGGGTGAGGCTGGGGGTGGTGACCACCGACCTGCCCTTGCTTGCCGATCCGATCTTTTCCGACACCACGGTGCTGGACTTCTGTGCTCTTTGCCGCAAATGCGCCGATATCTGTCCGGCCCGGGCCATCCCCCAGGGGACACCCGAGACGGTTGATGGGGTGACGCGCTGGCAAATTGACCAGGCTGCCTGCTTCACCTACTGGTGTGCGGTGGGCACCGACTGCGGGCAGTGCATGAAGGTATGCCCCTATGCCCATCCCGACTCCTGGATCCACAATGTGGTGCGCAAGGGATTGGCCCGGTCCGGGCGCTTCCGCCGTTTCGCTCTGGCCATGGATGACCTCCTGTATGGACGTCAGCCTGATCCGTCTCCATTGCCTCACTGGATTCCTGGGCGGGTAAAATAGGGCCCGGGCATGTTGTGGAAAAAGAACTACAACAAGATGCCCGGAACATTTTCTCTCCGCCTTACGTTTTGACAAGGCCTCGTTTGCCCCTCGGCCGAGATCGAGCTAGTTTTATTGTCCTACCTCATTTGACAAGGAGCCGGGATCATGTTGGATCTTGACCGTTTGAACGACCATTCCCGACAGTTTGCCTCCTTGCTGTTCGCCCAGTGGCCCGAATGGTTACAGCACGCGCGATTCGACCCCTACGAGGATTTCGAGAAGGAGGCCCTGCTGGTGGAGGTCCCTCGCCCGGTGGATGGCTCGTCTCATGGCCTTTATATCACCACCAGCGAGTGGGAAGTTTCGGTCGGTTACGGCGAGAATTTTCACACCCGATTTGGTGTGTCCGGTGAAGGCCGGGGGGAGGGCGAATTCTATCACGCGGCTCTCAACTTCATTCGACGCTTCGTGGCCGAGGAAATTGTTCTGGCCACCGCCTATCAGGACAAGGAGTGGCTGGGGTCCTGGCAAATCGATCTGGAAAACGAAAGCCTGGACGAGGTCACGGTGGAAGATGGCGTGGAGGTCCAGATCCGCAGCTGGCGCGGCCGGCATGATTGTCGATTGCCCCGCGCCTGAAACTGGGTCGGTTCTGTTTTCCTCTGCTTGAATACCCCGCCCTGTACGCTTACTGTACCGACATGAAAGATATCCAGCATGCAGTCCTGATCGTCAATCCGGTGGCCGGCCAGGCCCGCGGCTTGAGGATTGGCCAGCAGATGCGTCAGGCCTTCGAAAAGAAGGGCATCACCTGTTCGGTCCGCGTGACCAGCGGGCAAGGCGATGCACGGCGCTGGTCAGAAGAGGCCGCGGACACGGGATTTGACGTCATCGTGACCATTGGTGGCGATGGGACGGTGGGCGAAGTGGTCTCGGGGCAGGCACGCACGGAGATCAAGGTGCCCATCGCCGTGGTCCCGGTGGGCACGGCCAACGTGGTGGCGCTGGCCCTGGCCTTGCCCTGGTTTCCGGGCATGGCTCTGGACAACATCCTGGATGGCCGGGTTCTTTCTTTCGACGTGGGCCATCTGCCGACGATGGACCGCTACTTTTTCCTGATGGCGGCCATCGGTTATCCCGCCCGGGTTATCCAGGACTCCCCGCGAAAACTCAAGAATCTTTTCGGGGTGTTCACCTACCTGGCCGCCGGTATTCGCAATGCCCTGAAGCTGGATGAGGTGCATATCTTCATCGAGGAAAACGATGGTCGAAGCCACGAATTCACGGGCAACACCATCCTTCTGTCCAACATCGGGGCCATCGGAGATATCAACCTGAAGGTGTCGCCCGACACCAGTGCCCACGATGGGAAGTTCGACCTCACCATCATCAGCAGCCGCTCGTTCTGGGACCTCATTCTGGTGATTTTCCGCATGCTGACCTGGCGGCACCGTCCCACCAAGCGGTTGTACCACTTTCAGGCTCAGGACGTGGTGATTGCCACCGACCCTCCGGTCGAGGTGCAGATCGATGGGGAGGACGTGGGCCTGACCCCCCTCGAGGCGCGTATTGTCCCCAAGGGTGTGCAGTTCATCGTGGGGGATCGGTACCGGGAAGACGGGGGGCCGGTCAATTTCCTCAAGGATTTCAAGCTGCCCATGAACTGGGCGCGGAAATCCCGATCATCCGGCCATTGACCCCGGATCAAACGCCGGGCTTCAAACCATTCATGCGCATTTCGACCAGAGTTTCGATGACCTCGCTGCGTGTGGCCGCCTGGGGATTGCGCCCCCACCAGCCCAGCACCTCGACCAGGATGCCCACCATGGCGCGCGCCACCAGTCCCGAATGGATATCTCCGCGATAGTACCCGGCGGAAATGCCCGCCATCAGGCCATTCTCCTGGCTTTTCAAAAGGAAGGCGTGGGCCTCGCGACCGGCGGGAGTTCCCAGGTTGGCCGGGTCAAACAGGACAGCCGCCAGGTGGGGAAAGCGATGGGTGAAATCGGCCAGGGCCTCCATCTTGGTGCGGACCAGGTCGGGCCCCGACAGGGAGCCGGTCGGTTGCTTGCCCAGTTCCTGTTTCAGCCGCGTCAAGGCGGTTTTCAGGACCTCCTTGAGGAGGCCGTCCTTGTCCTTGAAGTGGAGGTAGATGGTGCCGACGGCCACGCCGGCGGCCTCGGCTATGACTTTTGTTGTGGTTGACTTACTACCACTTTCCGCAAAAAGCCGGGCGGCCTCCGTCAAGATCCTGGCCCGGGTGGCCTGCTGGCTCCTTTCCCGGGCGTTGGTGGTTTTTTCGGGCTGGCCTTCCAATATCTTCCTCCTGAAAGAGGTTACTTTCACTGAATGTAGTTTAATTCAGCTTGGGGGTCCCTGTCAACTTCCAATGAATGAAGTTCTTTTCAGTCAAAAGAGGGCGATTTGGGTGTTGACGACAGAGCTCTCGTACTGTAGGTTCATATTGCTAACCAGCTGAAAATGTGTGCAACAGCTTGAAAAGAAGAACTTTAGGTAAGAGCGCCATATTTTGGTCTGGAGAGCGTCCGGGGGGCACGCTAGCTGCTCCCCTTTCTTCTGTGTTTGAAAGAAATCCCCTGCCTCAGAATCAATCGTCTTGATCGTGCCTCACCACGAACTGCAGGCCATTCTGTTCCTCGTCCCCATCATCCGGATCTTCCGGACCTTCCGGATCTTCCGGATCCACCGCACCGGCGGGGGGGACTACAGGCTCAGGGGGAACGGGCGTCGGTTCCGGCACCACACCCTGGAGAGCTTCCTCGGCTCCGGCGGCGAATTCTTCGACCGTAGCGGGAACGTCCTCCGGCATCTCTTCCAGTGTCTCGGGAACGTCCTCCGGCATCACCTCGACGGGGGATTCCACCTCCGGCATCTTGACGGTGGTGGGCCGACAGGCGAGATCAAATGGTCCGGCCAGGATACTGGCCATGGCCGGGTCATCGCCCCACCAGCCACAGGGGAATTCTGCGCCTTCGGGTCGATTGAACTGTGCCACCAACCATCGTTTGCGATCGGCAATCATGTGCAACCAGGGGAGGTCCGGTGTGTCAAAATCCCCAGTGTTCATGGGCACGAGAGTATTTTCAGCCAGGGCCACCCCACTTTTTTCGGCACCCAGAAAGCGCACCCGGCAATTGCTCACCGAGGCCAGGTCACCGAAGTCCCGCGCCAGGTAATCCATCACATCCCGGCTGGCGTAGATCAGCAGCTCGGACTGGCAGGACTTCAGAAGCAAGGCCGCCTGATCCAGCGCCTGCTGGTTGTTGCGCAAGGAGAGGGTCATACCCGAGGGTGGGTCCAGCTCGTAATCCCGCAGCTGGGTCACCAGATCGTCGCCCACTTCTTTCAGTCGGCTCAGGACGGTCTCGGTGAATTCGGCCACCGGCACCGGAAGATAAAGTCGGGGCTTGTCCTGAACACTCCGGACCGCGCCTTGGCGTTCGAGGGCCGTCAGGGTTTTGCCCAGGTTGGCGGGGTCCTTGCCCAGGGCCTGGGCCACCTTGTAAGCGCTGACGGGCCCCTGAGCCGCTTCCTGGAGGGTAGCCAGGTAAGTCCCGGCCTCGGTGGACGTCATCCCCAGCTTCTTGAATTGCTCGATGGCAGGCGTCAAATCAGCCATGAGTCCCTCCTGGTGGATTGTGGTTCTCCTACAACAAGAAATATCTTGGGGTTTTGAGTCCTCAGGGTCAAGCTTTTTCATCCTGGGGATGGTTCCCCCACCTGCGGGTCCGCTTTTCCCAGGTTGTACTTTGGCGGGGTTTGATTATCCTTGCGACCGATTAACGACCGTTTCCCACTCCGGATAGTTTCCGAAAGAGATGCCATGCAGATCAGAAATGTCGCCATCATTGCCCACGTCGACCACGGCAAAACCACGCTGGTTGATCAGATCCTCCGCCAGTGCAACGTGTTTCGCCAGGGGCAAGAGGTTCAGGAGCGGATCATGGACTCCAACGACCTCGAGCGGGAGCGTGGCATCACCATCACGTCCAAGAATTTTGCGGTGACCTACAAGGACACCCGGATCAATCTGATCGACACTCCGGGGCACGCCGATTTTGGCGGCGAGGTGGAGCGGGTTCTGAAAATGGCCGATGGCGTGCTGCTGCTGGTCGATGCCTTCGAAGGCCCCATGCCCCAGACCCGCTTCGTCCTGCAGAAGGCCATGCAGCTGAACTTGAAACCGGTGGTGGTGATCAACAAGGTTGACCGTCAGGGCGCACGTCCCGACGAGGTTCTGGATGAGATCTTCAATCTCTTCGTGGAGCTGGAAGCCAATGATGATCAGCTAGACTTCCGTGGGGTGTATGCGGCCGGCCGGGACGGCTGGGCCGTGGGAGAGCTGGATGATCCACGAGAAAACCTTTTTCCACTGCTGGACATGATCATTTCCCATGTGCCCGCCCCCGTGGTCCAGGAAGGCCCGCTGCAGATGCTGGTCGCGGCCATGGACCACAGCGATTACGTGGGGCGCATCGGTGTGGGGCGGATTGTGCGAGGGAGCCTCAGGGCCAAGCAGCCCGTGGTGCTTCTCAAGCGGGATGGCAGTGAAGTCAAGACCCAGGCTCGGCAGATCTATGTGTTCGACAACCTGGGTAAGGCGGAAGTGAAGGAAGTGCATTGTGGGGACATCTGTGCGGTGGTGGGCCTGGAGAAGGTGGACATCGGCGACACCCTGGCCGATGCGGAATTTCCCGAACCCTTGCCCCTCATTGCTGTGGACGATCCCACTCTGAACATGAGCTTCATGAGCAACGACAGCCCCGGCTACGGCCAGGAGGGCAAGTACGTGACCAGCCGCCAGGTGAGGGAGCGGCTTCTCAAGGCTTCCGAGCGGGACGTGGCCCTGCGGGTCGAGGACACCAGCAGCGCCGACACGTTCAAGGTCTCGGGCCGCGGCATCCTGCACCTGTCGATCTTGATCGAGAACATGCGTCGCGAGGGCTTCGAATTCATGGTGGGACAACCGCAGGTGATCTACAAGGAGATCGGTGGCAAGAAGGCCGAACCCGTGGAAGTGCTGACCGTGGATGTGCCGTCAGAACTGGCCGGTACCGTCATCGAGTTCGCCGCCACCCGCAAGGGCGAAATGGTGAGCATGGAGCAGCGCGAGGGGCGCACCTTGCTGGAGTTCCACATTCCCAGTCGCGGGCTGATTGGCTTTCGCAGCCGGATGCTGCGCGCCACGGCCGGTGAAATTGTCATGTACCACCGGTTCCACCAGTACGAGTACTTCAAGGGCTCGATCCCCGAGCGAACCAACGGCAGCATCATCAGCATGCATCCCGGCAAGGCGGTGGCTTTTGCTCTCGACGCATTGCAGGACCGCGGAGTGTTTTTCATCGAACCGGGCGAGAACCTGTACACCGGACAGATCATTGGAGAGTACATCAAGGACGATGACCTGGTGGTGAACGCTCAGAAAGCCAAACAGCTGAGCAACATGCGAGCCTCCGGTACGGATCGTAAAATGCGGATTGCCCCGCCCCTGAAAATGAGCCTGGAAGATGCGCTGGAGTATTTGAACCATGACGAGTACGTGGAAGTGACGCCGAAGTCCATCCGGCTGCGCAAGTCCCTGCTGGACGAGAATGACCGCAAGAAGGCCGCCAAGCGGGCCAAGCTGTCTGACGGGTCCGACGAGTAAAAAACCCGAGGAAGGAAACCGCCATGGTCCTGCTGGAATTCTCTCTGTACCCGACCGACAAGGGTGTCAGCGTCAGCGATTACGTGAAGCGCAACCTGGAGATCATTGACGACAGCGGACTACCCTATCGCCTGGGCCCCATGGGCACCTGCCTGGAGGGGGAGTGGGACGAGGTCATGGCCGTGGTCACGCGCTGCTACGAGCGCATGAATGAGGACTGTGATCGCATCGCCTGTCAGATCAAGATCGATGCGCGCAAGGGACACAGCGGGCGTCTGGAAAGCAAGGTGCAGACCTTGAAGGACAAGACCGGCCGCGACCTGGCCACATAGGATCGTCTGTATGCTTGTCGATCTTCAACCACCCGTGTGGGCTACCCATTTTCTGAGCGACCTGACCGACTGGCGCAAGGGACCGGTGCCCGTATCCGAGATGGCGCCCTTCACCATTCCCGACGACGCATACTTCGAATACGCCTACCAGGATGCCGAGGGTGAGAAGCGCCCCGACCCCGCCAACCATGCCCCTCGCTTGAATCCCTGGTGGCCTCATGCTTGCCATGTGGCCGGGCCGCTTTATCGGCCGGACCGCTGGGCCATGCTGCCGGACCGCCGGCCCCAGGGGCGCGTCCTTCGCCTGGACGTTGAGTCGCGCCTCCTGGGTCAGTCCCGGAGGGTCCTGGTGTACTCGCCGGCCGGGCTGGCGGACCAGTCGCTGCCGGTGATTCTCTTCCAGGACGGCAAGGCCTACTTCGGCTGGGGCAAGGTTCCCCAGGTGATGGACGCTTTGCTGGCGGCGGGCAAGATCGTTCCGGCCCATCTGATATTTTTGCCACCCCAGGAGCGCACCGCAGAGTACGCCTTCAATGCCCAGTACCGAAAATTTATTGTAGAAGAATTACTACAAGAAATTGATGGGCGTGTTCCTGGCAATGGCCGCCGCGTTGCGTGGGGGGCCAGCCTGGGCGGACTGCTGAGCGCCTACCTGGGATGGGAGCACTCTGATCTCTTCCAGAAAGTGGTGACCCAGTCGGGTGCGTACCTTTTCTCCGAGGACATGGACCTGGACAATCCCTTCGCCGGGGGTGAGTCGTTTCTGGAGCGCATCCGTCGCGAAGAACCGCCGCACCTGTCCTGGCATCTTCAGTGCGGATCCCTGGAATGGCTGACCGAGAGTAATCAACGAGTGGTGGATGCCCTGCGAGCCAAGGGGGTTCCGGTCCAATGGCAGCTGCGCAATGCCGGACACAACTGGGTCAACTGGAAGAACGGATTGGCCGCGGGTCTGGAGTTCGCTCTGGGGACGGGAACGTAGAACTTCAAAAACAACAGGCGCCCCGGAAGGAGCGCCTGCTGTCTTCTGATCTGGTGCTGCTACTCGCTGTAGGGGATAGGCGGGGCGTAGCCCAGCAGGCGGGCATAAACTGCCAGCGACCCCCGATGATGCGCCGTATGTTCGGCAATGGCCGCAATGATGGCCGCCCGGGGCTCCCCGGGCATGATGGGGCCGTGGGCAATGGGGCGCATCATGTCTTCCGGGGTCTTGGTCGCCAGGACCTCGGCCGCATTGTCCACAGCCTTGGCCAGCCAGAGCAGGCTCTCACTCAGGCTGGTGTGCTGGCGGACCGCATGGTGGTGGGCCGCGAAATCCAGGTCGAAGCCTTTTTCGCTGAAGCCTCCCTCCATGAACCAGTCGATGGTCTGGGCCACGTGAGCCACCTGCTGGGCCACCGTGAACATGCCCGGATCAGGTGTGAACCCCGAGTCTTCTTCCTTGAATACACTGCAGGTCCGGCTCAGGAACTGGAGTGCCTGCTTGATGGGAACAGCGTAGGCGTTTTCGGCCATTTTCAATCCTCCGGAATGGGGCCGATGATTGCTGGGGCACTCCCAGCGTGTCCGGCCAATGATTCCTGCGTCACGGCGGGAATTGTACTGCCGTGACAGGGGCTTGTCACCATTAACCTGTGCACTTATTTGAAGTTGTTTAGACCCTGGCTCCTGCTTGACTCGCCTTTGGCCGGGGCCTAGCTTATGCGAGGCAAGATCACTGGCCAGGTGAGGAGAATCCCTCGTTTGGCCCGGAAATGGTACCTCGGGCAGAGGAGACAACATGGGCGTGATCATCGGGATTCGCAGGGAAGACAAGAACGAGTGGGAACGCCGGGTTCCCCTGGTGCCCGATGATCTGAGCCATCTCCAGGAAACCGAGGACGTGACCTTCCTGGTTCAACCTTCCGACATCCGGATCCATGCGGACGACGAGTACCTTCAAAAGGGGATCACCGTCCAGGAAGACCTCGGCCCCGCCGACATCGTTTTTGCGGTGAAGGAAATTCCCATCAGCGAGCTCCTGGGCCCCCGGACCTTCGTGTACTTCAGTCACACGGTCAAGGGCCAGGACTACAACATGCCCATGTTGCAGCACCTGCTGGACCAGGGCGCGACACTCATGGATTACGAGAAGATCGCCGACGAACAGAATCGTCGGCTGATTTTTTTCAGCCTTCATGCCGGGTACGCCGGCATGATCGAAAGCCTGGTCTGCCTGGCACAGCGACTGGCTTATCTGGGGCGGCGCACGCCCCTGCTTCAGGTCAAGCATGCCTACGAGTATCCCAGCCTGGAGGCGGCCAAGGAGCATTTGCGCGAGATCGGCCAGCGGATTTCTGCCGAGGGGCTGGGCGACCACAAGATGCCCCTGATCATTGGCCTGGCCGGGTACGGCAACGTCTATCACGGGTGCCGGGAAATCCTGGACTGCCTGCCCTGCCGCGACATTCCGGTGGATCAGCTGGCGGAGGCCGCCGGCTGGAACCTGGAAGAGGCGGGACCTCTGCTGACGGTCGTGTTCAAGGAAAAGGACATGGTGGTGCCGCGGTCGCCCGAGGCCCACTTCGTGCTTCAGGACTACTACCAGCGCCCGGAAAATTACCGGGGAATTTTTGCGGACCATCTGCCGCATCTCGATGTGCTGATGAACACCATCTACTGGAACACCCAGTATCCGCGGCTGGTGACCCGCAAGTGGGTGGCGGAAAACTACGGGCCGGATCGGGATCCCCGCCTGAAGGTGATCGGCGATATCAGCTGCGACATCGAAGGCGGCATCGAGGTGACCTTGAAGGCACCCCATCCCGACGCCCCCTGCTTTGTCTATGATCCGAAAACCGGGCGGACCCTGGACGGGGTCGAAGGCACGGGCCCGGTGATCATGTCCGTGGACAACCTGCCCTGCGAATTGCCCCGCGAATCTTCCCAGCATTTCAGCACCACCTTGAAGGCCATGATCCCCGACTTCGTCAAGGCGGACTTCAGCCTGGATTTCGATAGCCTCAATTTGCCCTCGTACCTCAAAAAGGCGGTCATCACTCACCAGGGCTCCCTGGCCCCAGATTACCGCTACCTCCAGGAGTCTCTGGACAAGGAGCTCGGATGAAAAAAATTCTCGTCCTCGGGGCCGGAATGGTTGCCGGACCCCTGGTCAGGTATCTGCTTGATCGCGGGTACCAGCTGACGGTCACCAGCCTCGAGCTGGAGGATGGTCTCAAGTTGGTTGATGGGCATGAGAATGCCACGGCCATGACCCTGGATCTGGATGACGCTGAAGTTCTGGGGCCACTGATTTTGGCCCATGATCTGGTGATCAGCCTGGTCCCCTATAGCTTCCATCCCCTGGTGGCCAAACACTGCCTGGAGCAAAAGAGAAACCTGATCACCGCCTCCTATGTGTCCAAGGAGATGGAAGCATTCGACGAGGAGGCCAAGGCACGCAATCTGGTCTTCCTGAATGAGATCGGCCTGGACCCCGGGATCGACCATATGTCGGCCATGCGGATCATCGATGATGTCCATGATCGTGGTGGTAAGATCAGACATTTCGGTTCTTATTGCGGCGGTCTTCCGTCTCCCGAGGCCAACGACAACCCCTTTGGCTACAAGTTCAGCTGGGCTCCCCGGGGAGTGTTGCTGGCCAGCCGGAACGGGGCGCGCTACTGGCGGGACAACCATATTGTGGAGGTGGCCCCCGAGCGCCTCTTCCGTGACCTGAGGGTGTTGCATGTTCCGGGAGCCGGGGATTTCGAGGCCTATCCCAACCGTGATTCCCTGCTGTACAAGGATATTTACAAGCTCGACGATGAGGTGCGTTCCCTGTTCCGTGGTACGCTCCGATTCATCGGATGGTGCAACTCCATGTACCACTTTGTGGACCTCGGGTTGCTGGATACCGAACCCCGCGAGTCCAGGGGCATGACCTATGCCGATTTCATGCGCGACCTGCTGGGGTGCGGGCCGGAAGTCGATCTCCGCGTGGCCGCGGCCAAGCGGATGGGCATTCCTGCCGATTGCCTGCCCCCCTGGAATTTGCATTGGTTGGGAATGTTCAGTGATCGGCCCATCGGGAAAGACAGGATTTCTCCCCTGGATGCCCTGGGGGCGATCATGCTGGAGAAGCTGGCCTACAAGCCCGGTGAACGCGACATGGTTGTGCTGTTCCACGAGTTCAAGGCCTGGTTTGCCGAGGATGATCACTACGAAAGATTGACCTCCACCCTGGTGGATCATGGTATTCCGTATGGCGACTCGTCCATGTCCCGGACGGTTTCACTGCCGGCGGCCATTGCTGCCCGCCTTATCCTGGAAGAGAAGATTCCTCAACGAGGCGTTCTGCGCCCCGTGCACCCCGAAATTTACAATCCCGTCCTCGATGAGCTGGCGGAACTGCATATCGTTTGTAAGGATGAAACGGTGGTTTACTAGTTTCGCGGCGCCCAGCGTTGCGATGGTAACCCCTAAAATGGAGGCAAAGGAAAATGGCCAAGACCGAGAAGAAAATCAGCAAAAACCAGATCTTTCGCGCCCTGGGTCTGAAGGCCAGGATGAAGGGCGCCAATGTCGGCGGCGAGTGGTTTGCCGACAGCAAGGACTACATCACCAGTGTCAACCCGACCACCGGTGAAGTGCTGGCCAAGATTGAACAGGCCAGCGCCAAGGATTACGACAAGGTCATGAAGCAGGCTCGCAAGGCCTTTGTTGAGTTCCGCACTCTGCCTGCTCCCCAGCGTGGCGAAATTGTCCGTCAGGTGGGCGAAGCCCTGCGCGCCAAGAAGGACATGCTGGGTGCTCTGGTCAGCCTGGAAATGGGCAAGATCTACACCGAGGGGCTGGGTGAAGTGCAGGAGATGATCGACATCTGTGACTTTGCTGTGGGCCTGAGCCGGAATCTGAGTGGCCCCACCCTGCAGAGCGAGCGTCCCAAGCACCGCATGATGGAACAGTGGCACCCCCTGGGCGTTGTGGGCATCATCAGTGCCTTCAACTTCCCCGTGGCCGTGTGGGCCTGGAACACCGCCCTGGCCTGGGTGTGTGGTGACAGCTGCCTGTGGAAGCCTTCCAGCAAGACGCCCCTGTGTGCCATCGCTTGCCAGAACATCGTCAACGAGGTGTTCAAGGCCAACGGCTTGACCGAGGGTGTCAGCTGTGTGACCATTGGCCGTGGCTCGACCATCGGCGAAAAGCTGATCAACGACAAGCACATTCCCCTGGTGAGCGCCACCGGGTCGACCCGCATGGGTCAGCGGATTGGTGGCGTGGTGGGTGCCCGCCTGGGCCGCTCCATCCTGGAGCTCGGCGGCAACAACGCCATCATCATCAGTGAAAAAGCCGACCTGACCGGTGCCCTGGCCAGCGCTTTCTTTGGTGCCGTGGGTACTGCCGGTCAGCGTTGCACTTCCACCCGCCGCTTGATCATCCAGGAAACGGTGTACGACACCTTCGTCAAGAAGCTGATCGCCAACTACAAGAAGGTGGCCATCGGCGACCCCCTGGACAGCAAGACCCTGATGGGCCCCTTGATCGATGAGGGCGCCGTGGCGGACTACGAGAATGCCATCAAGGCGGCCAAGGAGCAGGGCGGCAAGGTATTGTACGGAGGCAAGGTGCTCAAGCCTTTCGGTGCGGCCACCTTCGTGCAGCCCACCATTGTGGAGATCGAGAACAAGGCGCAGATCGTCCAGGACGAGACCTTTGCTCCGATCCTGTATGTGATGAAGTACAAGAAGCTGGACCAGGCCTTCAAGCTGCACAACGATGTGCCTCAGGGACTGAGCAGCGCCATCTACACCGACAGCGTGAACGAGGGCGAAGCCTTCCTGAGCTACCTCGGGAGCGACTGTGGAATCGCCAACATCAACATCGGCACCAGCGGCGCTGAGATTGGTGGCGCCTTTGGCGGCGAGAAGGAAACCGGCGGTGGCCGCGAGTCCGGGTCCGACTCCTGGAAGATGTACATGCGCCGGCAGACCAATACCATCAACTGGGGCGGCGAAGTGCACCTGGCCCAGGGCGTGGAGTTCAAGGCCTAACCTGTCCGCCGAGTCGAACGCAGCCTCGCTTCCTTCCCGGAGGCGGGGCTGTTTTTGCGTGGGAGCGGGACCGGCGAGGCAAGGGTAGATTGGGGATGAACCTGTCTGCGAAAGGAATCACGCCATGCCCCATCGCCCCATCCTGCTGTACGATGGACATTGCCCGTTCTGTGCTTCCATGGTGCGCCGGCTGGATGCCTGGGATCGCGAGGGTGCGCTGGAAACCGTGCCTGCAGACAGTGATCGGGGACGGCAAGTGGTGGCCACCCATGACGTTTCCGCCAACCTGGGGGCGACCGTGGTGCTGGTGAAGGGCGAGCAGGTTCTGGTGCGCAGTGAGGCCGCGTTGCAGGCCCTCGGATTGACGGGGGGCTGGCGAAAAGGCCTGGCCCAGCTGGGCCGGTGGGTGCCGCGGGGGTGGCGCGACCGTGTTTACGGCCTGGTGGCCCGCAACCGGAGCCGACCGGGCGCGGGGCCGGCTCTCATCTCCCTCGACGAAAAAGGCCGTGGACAGGACGGGCGTCCCACCCACGGCCCTTGATCGATACCGGGCCGGTCAGGACCGGATTTCATCCCAGATGGTTTTCATGTCGTGCTTCACATGCACCTTCCGGTTCCGGTAGGTGGTGTGCAGCAGTTCATGCGACTTGTGACCCAGCGGTTCGCCCAGGAACTCCTCGTAGATCTTCTGGATGCAGGGGTTGTTGTGGGATTGCCGGATGGTGGCGTCCTTGTCGATCTGGTAGATCGCCTTTTGCCGCTCATGCCAGAAGGTCTGGTAGTTCTTCTTGATGCGCGGCTGGCCCCCGCCGCCCATGCAGCCACCGGGGCAACCCATGAACTCGATGAAGGTGTAGTCGGCTTCTCCGCTGTTCACCCGCTCGATCATGGTCTTGGCCGCAGCCAATCCGTGGGCCACGCCGACCTTGATCACGCCCTTGTCGCCCAGGTCCACATCGGCTTCGCGCATGTTCTCGTAGCCGCGGATGGGCAGGAATTCGATACCTTCGAGTTCACTGCCGGTCACCGCGAAGTGGAGGGTGCGGATGGCCGCCTCGGTCACGCCGCCGGTGGTGCCGAAGATCTCGGCCGCGCCGGAATACAGGCCCATCCATTCGTTGTTGTACTGGCCTTCGGGCAATCCGGGCAGCCACACACCCTCGCGCTTGAGCAGACGCGCGCATTCCCGGGTGGTCAACACCACGTCCACGTCGGGGCGGCCGTTGGTCTTGAACTCGGGTCGGCCGGCCTCTTCCTTCTTGGCCGTGCAGGGCATGATGCTGACCACACGCATCTTGGCCGGATCCACGTTCATCTTGTCGGCCAGGTAGGTCTTGGCCACGGCGCCGAAGCACTGCTGGGGCGACTTGACGGTGCTCAGGTTGTCCAGCCGCTCGGGATGATTCTTCTCCAGCCAGTTGACCCATCCGGGCGAGCAGCTGGTGAACATGGGCAGGGTGCCGCCGTTGGTGACCCGTTGCAGCAGCTCGTTCCCTTCTTCCATGATGACCAGGTCAGCAGTGAAGTTGGTGTCCAGCACCACATCGGCGCCCAGCTGCTCGAAGGCGCTGATCAGTTTGCCCTCGACATTTTCGCCGAAGCCCATGTTGAACTCTTCACCGAGGGCCACGCGGGTGGCCGGGGCGATCTGGATGACGGTGAAGATGTCCGGGTCGTAGAAGTAGTCGATGACCCGCTCGGTGTCGTCCTTCTCGGCCAGGGCCCCCACGGGGCAAACCAGGGTGCATTGCCCGCACGAGATGCAGGTGCTGTCGCTCATGGTGATGCTGTCGCGCACGCCAATTTCCGCCTTGACGCCCTTGCCGGTGAACACCAGAACATCGGTGCCCTGGACGTCGCGGCAAACGGCCAGGCAGCGCTGGCAGCGGACGCACTTGGTCATGTCCCGGACAATGGACGGGCTGGTGCGGTCGATGCAACGGCCCGCAAAGTAATCGGGATTGCTGAACCGGGTGTTCTGCAGCCCCACGAACTGCGCGGTGTCCTGCAGCTCGCAATCCCCGTGCCGTACACAGGAGGCACAGTCCTGGTTGTGGTCAGCCAGCAGCAGCTCCATTTGCAGGCGCTGATGCTGCCGCACTTTCTGGGTCCTGGTGCGGATGACCATGCCGGCTTCGATGGGGGTGTCGCAGGCCGTCAGCAGCTGGGGTTTGTCCTGTCCTTCGGAGGTCACCTCGACGATGCACATGCGGCAGGTGCCCGGGGTGTGGCCGATGTCCGCCAGCTCGCAAAGAGTGGGGATGAAATGGCCGCCCGCCCGGGCAGCCTCGAGAATGGTGGTGTGCTCGGCGAACTCCACGCTCTTGCCATTGATGATTGCGTTCACGTCAGCCTCCTACTTTTCGGTGACGACCGAGTAAACCCGGTAGCAGCGCATGCAGCGGTTGGCTTCCTGATAGGCAGCCTCCACCGAGATGGGTTTTTCCACTTCCTCGAACTTCTGCTTGCGGGTCTCGGGATCCAGCTCGTCCACCTTGACCCGGTAGAGATGCCGGATGGGCTGCTCGACCTGCTCGGTCTGCAGCTTGCGCATGCCCTTCAGCAGTTTCTGGAAGCGGCGATCGGGATTGAAGCCCAGGCGTCCGTGGGTCAGATAGTCGTCGATGCTCTCGGCGGCCTGCTGGCCCTGGGCCATGGCCTCGATCAGGGTGGCTGGTCCGGTGACGGCATCCCCGCCGGCGAACACGCCCCGGCGCGAGGTGCGCAGGGTCTGGTCATCGGCCTTGATCGTACCCCAGTCGTTGAACTCCACACCCTCGTCCGGAGCGATGAAGCTGTGGTCGACCTTCTGGCCGATGGCCGGGACCACGAAGTCCGTATCGAGGGTGAACTCGCTGTCGGCAATGGGGATGACGCGGGCCCGACCGCTCGAGTCGGGCTTGCCCAGTTCCATCTTCGTCAGTTCGATCCCGGTGACCTTGCCGTTCTTGCTGATCACCTGGGTGGGATGGGTCAGGTAGTGGAAGATCACGCCTTCCTTCTCGGCGGCCTCGACCTCTTCGATGTCCGCGGGCATTTCCTTGCGGCTGCGGCGATAAACCAGGTGCACTTCCTTGACACCCATGCGCAGGGCCGAGCGCACGCAATCCATGGCCACGTTGCCCCCGCCGACCACGACCATCTTTTCGCCCAGATCCATTTCCAGACCCAGGTTGATGTGGTAGTGGTTGATGAAGAGGAGGAACTTCACGCCGGTGATGTAGCCCTGCATGGTGCCCTCTTCACCGGGCACGCCCATGCCCTTGCCCTTGTGGGCACCCACACCCAGGAAAACACTCTTGAATCCCCGGGCGATCAGGTCGTCCAGGTTGAAGTGCTTGCCCATGCGCTGGTTGTAATGGATGGTTCCGCCCAGATCTTCCAGGATGGAAACTTCCTTCCGAAGGATCTCCTCCTTGGGCAGGCGATACTCGGGAATACCCACGGCGGCCATGCCACCGGGCTCGGTCATGGCCTCGAAAACCTCGACCTGGTAGCCCTTGAGCAGCAGATGGTACGCGGCCGAGACCCCGGCCGGGCCGGCACCGATGACGGCCACCTTCAGGTCGGGTGACTTCTCCTCGGCGATCAGGTTGCGGCTGAACCAGTGGTCGCTGGCGTACTTCTGCTGGTCGGCCACGAAGCGCTTGAGCACCTTGATGCCTACGGGTTCGTCCACCTGGGTGCGGCGGCAGGCCATTTCACAGAAGCGCACGCAAACACGGCCACAGGTGGCGGCCATGGGGTATTTCTGCAGGACCACGCCCACGGAGTGGGTGAACTTGCCGTCCTTCAGGTAGTCTATATAACGGGGTACGTCGACCTTGCTGGGGCATTCCTCGATGCAGGGTGCCGTGACGTAGCTCTGGCCCGGCTGGGCCACCTTGGCGGCGCCGCTGGTCAGTTCTTCCCCGATCTTTTCGGGAAACTCGTCCAGCAGTTTCAGCAAGGGTACGGTGGCCGTCTGACCCAGGCCGCACAGGCTTGAGTCGTGGATGTGTTCGGCCAGCTCGCGGATTTCCTGGATCTTGCGCGCGTTGAGGCTTTTCCCACAGAGCGCGTTCAGCTTTTCCACCAGGATCCGGGTGCCGGACCGGCAAGGGGTGCACTTTCCACAGCTTTCCTCGGCGGCTTTCTTGAGATAGTCAACGATGGCGCACAGCAGGCTGACGTCGTTGTCGAAAACGAAGAAGCCCTTGCCGCCCAGGAAGGCCTTGATCCGGTTGCCCGGATCGAATTCCCGAAAATCACCCAGCTCGGCAAACTCTTCAATTTCGAAGAAGCGCTTGCCGCGGTTGTCGAAGACCCGGTCGTCCCAGGCGCCGAATACGACTTTGGCCATGGTCAGTCCTCCTTGGCCGCGGAACTGGTGGGCCAGATTTCCTGTGTGAAGGTGCGGCGGCATTCCTCGGGGGTGACGTGGAAAAGACGGTCTCCCCAGCGGACGCTGACTTCGTCTTCACCCTTGTTGGTGCACTCGCCGATGCAAAAACTGCCCTTGAGGGCGATCTTGTCACCCAGCTGGTTTTCGCCGATGAGTTCCTTGAACTTTTTCACGACGATTTCCGCGCCGCTGAGGTGGCAGCTTTCGCCGACACAAACCACCAGATCTTGCATGTCCAGGCTCCTGTTGGTTTTGATAATTTATATCAAAAAATGACCTACAATCATCGTAATCTTGTTAAAAAATTATCGTTATTCCGGGGGAATCAAGAAGTTTTTTGTTTTTTTATAAATGGCATGAAAAGGGGGTTTTATAGCTTGCTGTGGGGCTGAGATTGGCAAGAAGAAGATAATGCTTGGGTCGTGGGACGCCAGGAAATAGATAAAATAATAACGGGTATTCTTGTTTCCTTTAATGTGTGCCTCGGAAATTGTTTCTGGAGGTTCTGGATGCCTCCTGTTGGCCTCAGACTTTTCATGTGGGGGGAATATTTGATCCTCTGGCACATGTTTCTCGGTATTTTTCAGCCGGAAACAATTTCCGAGGCACACCATTTTTGCGGAGCTTGATGTGGACGGTCAAGGGGGCATTGACGCCAGGATTCCCATGTCGGAAAATGTCCCCACCAAAGGAGATAACATGCCATTGCGGATGGTCCGAGATCTGGCGGTCATGACGATCGGGTTCATGGTGGGGGCCCTGGCCTTTTCCCTGCCCGCACGGGCGGGCGACGATTTTCCTTTTTCCAATGATGCCGGTCGCGAAGGCGGTCTGCTTCTCCTGTCGGCGGCGGCCTTCGGTTTCGGCTGGCACCTGAACCGGGATTTTCGGCCCTTGATTCCCGAGGAAATCGACGCGCTGGACCCTGCCCAGCTCAATGGCCTGGATCGTGCGGCCGCGCGGTTCTGGTCACCGGGAGCCGACCGGGCCAGTGACCATCTGGTCCATACCCAGATGATCTTGCCCCTGGGGTTGGGCCTGGCCGGCCGCGGCAGCCGTCAGCCCGGCAAGGTTCTGCCCATGTACCTGGAAACCATGGCCGTGACCTCGGGTGTGACCTATCTGCTGAAGACCGTTTTTGGTCGGACCAGGCCCTTTGTCTACAATCGCAACCCCGCCATTTCTGCCGACCTCAAGATGTCCTCCACTGCGCGCCGGAGCTTCCCTTCCGGACATGCCGCCAGTGCCTTTGCTTCCATGGTTTTTTTTGCCGGTGTTTATGAGGACCTCAATCCCGGGGCCGGCGATACGGGCCTGGTCTGGGCAGGGTGCCTGACCTCGGCCGCGGTCACGGGGGTTCTGCGGATCAAGGCAGGCCGTCATTTCACCTCCGACGTGCTGGCAGGCGCGGCCCTGGGGGCCCTGGTCGGGTACCTGGTGCCGCACTGGCATGAGGTGGACCCCGAATCCCGGGGGGGGCAGGCCGGGAAGCAGTTTGGTGTCTCCTACGGATTCTCCTTCTGATTGGACTGGCTCCCTGTCCCTTTGTCGCTTAACCTTCGGGCATGAATGAATCAATGCCCCCAACACCCTCGGCCGAAAGCGGGACCCACTTCAGTGGGTTTGGCCACCTCATGCCCCACAAGGTGCAAGAGATCCTGCTGGTGGCCTCGATGTATGACGCCTTCACCCTCGAAGAAGGCGGGCGCCTGACCGAGCTGCTGCTCAGCGAGTACCGTGAACTCAACCTCAGCTTTGCCCCCCGGGTGACCCGCGCGGGAACCGGGGAGGAGGCCCTGGCCTTGATGGATGTCCGGCGCTTCGACCTGGTCATCACCATGGGGCGTCTGGGCGACATGGAGGCCACGGCCCTGGCCCGGGCCATCAAGGACCACTCGCCCAATCTCTCGGTGTTCAACCTGGCCTTCAATCCCCGGGAGCTGGCCCACCTGCAGGCCGCTGATCGGGATTGCTGCATCGACCGGTTCTTCCTCTGGTCCGGTGACGGGCGATTGCTGCTGGCGATGATCAAGTACTGCGAAGATCGGATGAACATCGCCCACGACACGCGATACGGCGATGTCCGGCTGATCCTTCTGATCGAGGACTCGGTGCGCTTTTACTCGCGCTACCTGCCGTTGCTGTACACCGAGGTCCTGGAGCAAACGCAGAGCCTCATGGAAGAAGACCTGAATCTGAGCCACCGCTTGATGCGGTTGCGGGCTCGACCCAAGGTGCTCCTGGCCCACACCTTCGAGGAGGCCTGGGAACTTTACAGCCTGTACAAGGACTCGTTGCTGGGTGTGATCAGCGATGGCCGTTTTCCCTGGGGCGGAACGGAGCGGGAAGATGCGGGCGTCGAGTTCATCCGCCGGGTCAAGTATGTGGACCCTCACACGCCGGCCGTGCTGCAGTCCACCAACGGCGATCTGGAAGAAACGGCTTACCAGGTGGGGGCGGGGTTCATCAACAAGCACTCCCGCCACTTGCTGAGTGAGCTGCGGGAGTTCATGCTCGAGAATTTTGGGTTCGGCAGCTTCGTTTTTCGCCTGGCCGACGGCACGGAAATCGGACGGGCGGCCAACCTGCGCGCCATGTTGCAGATGCTGCGCACGGTGCCCGTGGAATCGGTGCGCCATCATGCCAGCCATGATCATTTCAGCAACTGGCTGCGCGCGCGGACCGAGTTCGGTCTGGCCTCGCTGCTGCGCCCGCGCAAGGTGACCGAGTTTTCCGGAGACGAGGAGCTGAGAGAATACCTGGTGCAGGCCATCAGCCGTTTTCGCCGGGAGCGGCAACGGGGCGTGGTGGCCGATTTCTCTCGTCGGAACTTCGACGCCACCAGCGCCTTCGTGCGCATCGGTGGGGGCTCGCTGGGGGGCAAGGGCCGTGGGCTGGCCTTCATGAACTCCATCCTCCACCGCTACCAGGTGACCACCCGTTTTCCGGGAGTGGAAATCGGCGTCCCCCCGACGGCCGTGGTGGGGACCGATGTGTTCGATCGGTTCATGGCCCAGGAGGGACTCTGGGAATGCGCCCTGGCTGAGTCGGACGAGGAGACCATCAGCCGGGGTTTTCTGGAGGCGAAGTTGCCTCCGGAAATCTACGGTGATCTGGAGGCCTTCCTGGATCTGGTCAAGTATCCTCTGGCCGTCCGGTCCTCGAGCTTGCTGGAGGACAGCCAGTTTCAGCCCTTTGCCGGAGTGTACGCCACCTACATGCTGCCCAATAGCCATCCCGACCTGAAGGTGCGGCTGGATCAGCTCTGCGATGCCATCAAGCTGGTCTATGCTTCGGCCTACAGCCAGGCGGCGAAAAGCTATATCGAGGCCACCAGCAACCGCATCGAAGAAGAGAAAATGGCCGTCATCATCCAGCAGATGGTGGGGCGGACCTACGAACACTACGATTATCCGCACTTCTCCGGAGTGGCCCACTCGGCCAACTTCTACCCCGGGGGCGGGGCCAAGCCCGATGAAGGGGTGGCCTCGGTGGCCCTGGGGTTGGGGCGCACGGTGGTCGAAGGGGGCAAGACCCTGCGGTTCAGCCCGCACCACCCCGAGGTGTTGCCCCAGTTCGGGACCATCACCGACTGGTTGAACGGAAGCCAGAGAGAGTTCTTCGCCGTCAATGTGAGCAATCCCGATGTGTATCCGGGGGCCCACGACGACTTCAACCTTTCCCTGCTGGACCTGTCCGATGCTGAGCGTCACGGCACTCTGGAGGCGGTGGGGTCGGTCTATTCGGCGGAAAACCAGGCCATCTACGATGGTATCCACCGGCCTGGTGCCCGGCTGGTCAGCTTTGCTCATGTCCTGAAATCCGACATTTTTCCCCTGGCCGATATCCTCAAGTTGTTGCTCGAACTGGGGCGCCGGACCATGAGCGCCGAGGTGGAAATCGAGTTCGCGGTGGTGTTGCAGGACGGGAAGCTGGCGCCGCACCAGTTCGGATTTCTCCAGATCCGTCCCCTGGCCGCAGGCTACGAGGCGCCCGATATTCCCGAGGAGATCCTGTCGCCGGAAAAGGCCCTGGTGGCCACCAATGTGGCCCTGGGGAATGGGCGTGCGGAAGATATTGTCGATATCCTTTATATCCCACCCAGCGCCTTCGACCGGGCCAAAACGCGGGAGATGGCCGAAGAAATCGGGAAATTCAACCGACGCTTCGTCAAGGAGAAGGGCAGTTACCTCTTGCTGGGGCCGGGGCGCTGGGGCTCTTCGGACTCGTGGCTGGGCATTCCCGTCCGGTGGGATCAGATTTCCGCCGCCCGCATCATCATCGAGACGGACCTGGACGATTTCAAGGTGACCCCCAGCCAGGGATCCCATTTCTTCCAGAACCTGACCAGCTTCCAGGTGGGCTACCTGACCGTGAACGCAGGGGAGGGAACGAGCCATCTGGACTGGTCCTGGTTCGATGAGCAGGAGGCCAAGGAGGAAGGTGAATATGTCCGGCATTTGCGGTTGCCCAGGGGGTTGACCGTGTTGATTGACGGCCGGACCCGTCGAGGAGTGGTTTTGCGGCCGGGAAACGACCTGGAGGTCGTGGTCGATCCGGGCAAATAAAACGTCCCAAGAGTCGAATTTTCCTTGCTCCGGCCAGTGGATACGATGAGTTTTCGGTGAAATCGTTGCATGATTGAAAACTGGTCAAGGATCACGCCGGAAAGGCACAGACTTCAAACCCACAGGGGAAAATCATGGCTCACGATGCATCGTTCAATCCTTTCGAAATGGCCCGGGAGCAGTTTGACAAGATTGCCAACCTGATCGACCTGGACGACAGCAGCCGCGCGTTGCTCCGCAGCCCTCTGCGTGAGTATCATTTCAGCATTCCCGTGCGTATGGATGACGGTAATGTCCAGGTTTTCCAGGGCTACCGGGTGCAGCACAATGATGCCCGCGGCCCCTGCAAGGGCGGCATCCGTTTCCACCCCCAGGAAACCGTCGACACCGTGCGCGCCCTGTCCATGTGGATGACCTGGAAGTGTGCCGTGGCCGACATTCCTCTGGGTGGGGGCAAGGGTGGGGTCATCTGTGATCCGCACAACCTGAGTGCCCGCGAGCAGGAAGCCATCTGCCGGGGCTGGGTCAGGCAGCTGGCTCGCAACGTGGGCCCTGTGGCTGACGTGCCCGCCCCCGACGTGATGACCAACCCCCAGCACATGCTGTGGATGCTGGACGAGTATGAGGCCATCTCGGGTGGCCACTATCCCGGCATGATCACCGGCAAGCCCGTGGGCATGGGCGGCTCTCTGGGGCGCACCGAGGCCACCGGGTACGGCGTGATCTACTGTCTGCGCGAGGCCCTCAAGGAACTGGGAATCGACGCCGCCAATACGTCGGCCAGTATCCAGGGATTTGGCAATGTTTCCCAGTATGCCATCGAGCTGTACCAGTCCATGGGCGGTACGGTCACCTGCGTGTCCAGCTGGGATCAGGCCGAGCAAACGACTTATGCTTTCTACCGGCCCACGGGTGTTGATCTGAGTGAGCTGCGTGGCATGACCGACCGCTTCGGCGGCATTGACAAGGCCAAGGCCAAGGATGCCGGCTATGAAGTGTTGCCGGGTGATGACTGGATCGATCGCGAAGTCGATATCCTGATTCCCGCGGCCCTGGAAAATCAGATCACCAAGGCCAACGTGGGGCGGATTCACGCCAAGGTGAAGGTCATTGCTGAAGGCGCCAACGGGCCGACCACTCCCGAGGCGGACCGGGTGATCGAGGAGCGGGGCATCTTCATGATTCCCGATTTCCTGGCCAATGCCGGTGGTGTCACCTGCAGCTACTTCGAGCAGGTCCAGTGCAACATGAACTACTTCTGGGAGCGCGACGAAGTGCTGGCCAAGCTGGACCAGAAGATGACCGCAGCCTATCAGAGCATCAGTGAAGTGGCGCGCAAGCAGAAGGTCTACATGCGCGATGCCGCCTACGTGGTGGCCATCGACCGTGTGGCGGCCGCCTGCCGCGACCGGGGCTGGGGGTAGATTTGAAGCCGCCACGGGATTTAGACCCACTGGGATCCGTCGATGACGACGGATCCCAGGACTGGCGTACCCTGCTGAAAGATATGCGAGAAACCCGCAGGACGCAGTACCTGCGGGTTTCTCGCAAGATGCTCAATCACCTCTGCTCCATTGGTCTCCCTCAGGCCCAGGCCATGCTCGCGGAAATTGACGCATCCAATGACCAGGATCGCCAAGGAGCCAACGCTCCCGGGGAACGCCGTTCGCTCGAGGCCTCGGCCCTGATGGAGGGCGCACCCTTCGAGCTGGCCACCGAGTATCTGGGTGACGAGGAAATCACATCCCGCATCCTCAAGTGGCAAACCGAGGACAAGGCGCGATTCTTCAGCACCGTGATTGGCGATTCACGCTCGACCATGCCCGAGATAGCCGAGGCGATCAAGCGCTACGACCACGTGCTGCGGGGCCGCAGCGGTCTGGCGATATCCACCCTGAAAAGCCTGCGCGTTTCACTCATTCAGCGTTTTCTGAACACCCAGCTCGATTACATCAACGTGGCCAAGGAAGTGGTGAGGATTGTCGATTTCAGCAGCCTGCTGGACCGCACAACCCTGACCAGCGGTTGCATGGGCAAGCTGGGGGGGAAGGCGGCGGGGCTGCTGCTGGCCAAGTGGATCCTGGAGCAGCCCGATCAACAGGACATGGGGTTCGACGAGGTCAAAACTCCGCGGGCCTGGTATCTGATCAGCGATGCGGTGATGGATTTTGTGAAGCTGAATAACCTGGACGACGTGATGGACCAGAAATTCAAGGACGTCACCCAGGTGCGGCGCGAGTACCCCAATCTGATCCAGCTGTTCAAGAACAGCACATTTCCCAGCGAGGTGATCATCGGGCTGTCGCGGGCCCTGGACTACTTCGGGGAGACACCGCTGATCATCCGCAGTTCCAGTCTCCTGGAAGACCGATTCGGCACCGCCTTCTCCGGCAAGTACAAGAGCCTGTTTCTGTCCAATCAGGGTTCCAAGTCCGACCGTCTTGACGCCATCATGGATGCGGTGGCCGAGGTCTGGGCCTCGGTTCTGGGGCCGGATCCCATCGAGTATCGGCGGGAGCGGGGATTGCAAGAATTTGTCGAGGAAATGGGAATTCTCATCCAGGAGGTGGTGGGCAACCGGGTGGGCCGGTACTGGTTTCCGGCTTTCTCGGGAGTGGCCTTCAGCCATAACGAGTTCCGCTGGTCGGCCCGGATCAACCGGGAGGATGGCCTGATTCGCCTGGTGCCCGGACTGGGAACTCGAGCGGTGGATCGGCTGGGGAACGATTTTCCGGTGCTGGCTGTGCCGGGACAACCCGGTCTGCGCCCCAGTGTCTCTCTGGACGAGCGGTTGCGGTACACACCCACTCAGGCCGATGTCATCAACCTTGAAACCAACCGGTTCGAGACCGTGGAACTGGCGGCCTTGCTGAAAGAATTTGGCGGGGATTACCCCCTGCTGGACAAGGTTTTTTCGGTGTTCAAGGACGGGCGGTTGCAGAAGATCAACCGGTTCCGGATGGATCCGGAAAAGGACGATCTGGTGGCCGACATGGAAGGACTTCTGACCGACACCACCTTCGTTCCCCGGGTGGCCGCATTGTTGCAAACGCTGGAGGAGCACCTCGGGACTCCCGTGGACATCGAATTCGCGCATGACGGCAAGGACTTTTACCTGCTGCAATGCCGGCCTCAGGCCCAGACGGGAGACTCAGCTCCCGCGCCCATTCCGCGGGACGTCAAGGACGAGGACCTGATCTTCAATGCCCGGCGTTTCGTGTCCAACGGTTATGTCCCGGACATCAGCCACGTGGTCTACGTGGTTCCGGACGTTTACGGGAAGCTGCCCGACCTCGAGTCCATGAGCCGGGTGGGCCGCGCCGTGGGCCGCCTGAACCAGGTTCTCCCCAAGCGCAAGTTCATCCTGATGGGGCCGGGGCGCTGGGGCAGTCGAGGGGACATCAAGCTGGGCGTGAGTGTGACTTACGCCGACATCAACAACACCGCTGTCCTGATCGAGATCGCTCGCCGGAAGGGCGACTACGTGCCGGACCTTTCCTTCGGCACGCATTTTTTCCAGGATCTGGTGGAGGCGGGAATCCGCTACCTCCCCCTGTATCCGGATGACGAGGACATCGCTTTTCACGAGGCGTTTCTTCAGAGTTCGGAGAATGTGCTGGAAGCCCTGGCCCCGGAATTTGCCGACCTGGCTGACTGTGTGCGGGTGGTGGATGTGGCCGCGAGTCGACCCGGCCATGTCCTGCGGGTGTTCATGAACGCCGACCAGGACGAAGCTGTGGGAGTTCTTCAGCCCGCAGAAAGCGACGGCCCTGTGGCCGTGGCCGAGGTGGAGGCGCCCCTGCACGAGCCTTTCCAGTACTGGCGCTGGCGTTACCGGATGGCCGAGCGCATGGTCCGGGCCATGGACCCGGACAGGTACGGCATTGCGGGCATATACCTGTACGGCTCGGTGAGGGAGGGCACCGCCGATCCCGAGAGTGATATCGATCTTCTGGTGCATTTCACCGGAACGGAGGAGCAACGCGAACTGGCGTCCGAGTATTTCAGGGGCTGGAGCGGAGCTCTCATCGAGATGAATTATTCACGCACGGGGGTGAGGGTCGAAAAGATGCTGGATATCACCTTTGTGACGGACAGCGAAATCGCCGCAGGACATGGAGTGGCGGGGCGGATCAACGCGACGACCAACCCCGCCCGCAAGCTGGAATTCAGCTGATCAGCTGAGCTGCATCATGCGCCGCAACTTGCGCTTGCGGCGGTGGATCAGACGCCGGTACTTCTTCAGTTCGGCGGTGTCCGAAGCCTCCAGAGCCGCTTGCCTTTTTTCCTTGAGCTGTCTGATCTCCGCCTTGATGGTGCGCTTGCCCAGACCGGCGGCGACATGCTTGTGGGGTTTCTCGATACCGAGCTCCTCGGCCAGCATGTCCACCAGCTCTTCCTTCTTCAAGGCCACGACGCCGGTCACCTGGGGAAGGTGCTCCTTCATCATGTCGCGCAGATCTCCCACGCGCGTTTTCTGCAGATCGTGATAGTCCATTTTTTCCTCCTGATTCCTGGAATAAGTCCCACAGGACCAAGTTGAAGGCCAATTTAACATTTTTTGAACTTTTTTGAAACCCCCGAGCTGAAGTTCCGTATTCTCCAGGTGCATTACTTGACATATGCACTAATGCACACCATCATGAGGTGGTCAATCAATCGGGATGACACCTGAAGGTTGGGGACATATCAGAGGCCTGCCCCGCCTGGAGGATGGAATGAATTTCTTCGTCGATGCGAACAGTGGAGTGCCGATTTTCCGGCAACTGATGGATCAGGTGAAACTCCACATAGCCAGCGGGGCGCTCAAGCCGGGCGATGAGTTGCCGTCGATCCGCAGTCTATCGGTGCCCCTGGGGGTCAATCCCATGACAATCAGCAAGGCTTACAACCTGCTGGTGAGAGAAAACGTGCTGGACCGGCGACCGGGTTTGCCCCTGGTGGTGGCCGAACTGGACGAGGGCTCACTGACCTTGAGCCGCACTTCCCAGCTGCGTGAAGGTCTGAAGCCGGCGGCCAGGCTTGCCCGACAATTGAAAATGTCGACCGATGAAGCCATCGGTGTTTTCAAGGATCTTCTGGAACATCAGACCGGGAGCGAGGACGAATCATGAGTGTGATCGACTTGACGGGAGTCACCCGCGGTTACGGATCCGAGAAGGTTCTGACCGACATGGACCTGAGGGTCGCCAAGGGGGAGGTCGTGGGCCTTCTCGGCCGTAACGGCGCGGGCAAGACCACCTTGATTCGCCTGATCATGGGGCTGATCGCCCCCTGGGACGGGACGGTCGAGGTGTTTGGCCTGGACCCGAGGAAAGAGCCGATGGAAGTGAAGCGCCGCATTGGTTTCGTGGCCGAGGATCAGGAGCTGCCCAAGGGGTTGAAGGTTCACCAGGTGATCACCATGCACCGGGAACTTTTCCCGCACTGGGATGCCCACCACGCGACCACCCTGGCGGAACGTTTCGCGTTGCCGCCGGACCGGAAAATCAAGGATCTCAGCAAGGGGCAGGCCCGTCAGGTGGCCCTGCTGTGCGCGGTGTGCCACCGACCCGAACTGCTGATTCTCGATGAACCGGCCGGCGGCCTCGACCCCGCGGCGCGACGTGAGTTCCTGGAAACCAGCATTCAGCTGCTGGTGGACGAGGAGTGCACCATCCTGTTCTCCAGTCACCACATGAGTGACATCGAACGCATGGCCAGTCGGCTGGTCATGATCCACGATCACCAGAAATGGATCGACAGCGAGGTGGACGCCATACGCGAGGGCTACTGTCTGGCCCAGGTGCCCCGGGAACAGCTGGAAAGCGGAGAGCGCCTGCTGGAGGTGGAGGGGTGTCTTTGCTCTCGCAGCCATGGCGCGGCCTGGCATGCGGTTTTCGAACGCGAACCTGACTCCTGCGCCCGGGAACTGAAAAACACCCTGGGCCTGGGTCAGGTGATGTGCCGGACCATCGACCTCGAGGAGATGTTCATCGAACTGGCGGGGAGGTCGTCATGATCGGCCATCTGGTGCGCCATCATCCCCTGCTGGATGGCATGCCCAAGCTCATGGGGATGGCCTTTGCCAGTGCCAGCATCGCCGGCAATGTGATGGTCTTCCGCGTGCTGAGTCGCGGCAAGGATGCCCCCATGTTCGAAGGCTCTCTGGTCTGGTTCGAGGTGGTCCTTTTGCTGCTGGCTGCCGGTGGCCTTCTGCTGAAGGGCGCCGAGACGCGCAGCTCCACCTGGTACCTGGGTTTACCCATAGCGGCCAAGCAGCTGTGGCGTAGCCATCTTCTGGTTTTCCTGGCCAGCTTTCTGGTCCTGGTCCTGGTGCAGTGGGGGGTGGTGGTGGGTTTTGTCTACCTGATGGAAGCCCTGGTGAACCAGAGCATCGTGGCCAAGCCTCTCCTGCTCCAGTCCGTGATCGCCCCCTGCTTGATGGGGCTCTTCGTGACCGGTGCACTTGGGGCCTATCAGCCTCATCTGGCGGACCTTTCGCAATCGGTCGGATACAAGCGTTTCAAGGAGATCCTTCCGCTGGTGGCCGGTGCGTTGCTGGTGGGGCTTTCCTTCTTGCCTCCCCTGGTCGCCCTGTTGCCCGCGGTGGCGGGGTTGGTTCTGGCCCGCCGAGCTGGCACCCGGTTGCCGGCCTCCCTGACCTTTGGCGAAGGCGTCACCAGCAGGGTGGGCATTGGTGCGGGCCCGTCCTGGGATAGCCTGGGTACCTTGACCCGGCCACGTTCTCCACGGCGCTGGACTGTGAGTCTGGGTTTCATCAACCAGCTGTTCAAGATTCCGTATCCCTACATCGTGGGTCTGGGGGTATTCGTGGCCTTCTTCACCGCCATGATGGCGGGGTTTTCGATGGTCGGGGGGGACACCACCAGGGATTTTGCCCGGCTGAATCATTACGGCCTCGCGGTCTACCTGTTGCTGGCCATGGCCGGTGAGTTCACCCAGCGTCTGCACAAGGTGGATGCCATGCCCATCGACCGCCGGGTTCTGCTGGCCTATCTGGTGGTTCCCATGGCGGTCAGTGTGATCGTGGGTTACGGCGGTAGTCGGGCCTGGATCGCCTATCGGGACATTCCGGAGGAACGGGTCCACTTGCAGGATGAAGAGGGC
>JAZBOO010000027.1:0-2870 GCA_036351155.1 Candidatus Krumholzibacteriia bacterium
CCCCGACAGTGCACGTACAATTCATCACAACGATCGTTACCGCAGCCAGCGGGCCCTCGAAGTATTCCACATCTCGGGACAGCCCATGTCCCAGCTCAAATCTCGCCAAAAACCCGACCCCTGCCTGGGCCTGGAATTTCCCACGGTGGTGCTGGAGCGGAAAGTGCCCGAACTTGACGGGCGCATTGCCGAGCGCACCGATCAGATGCTGAAGAACGGCTGGATCGAGGAAACCGAGGCGGCCTTGGCCCAGTACCCGGCCGATTGTCCGGGCCTGAAAACCATCGGATATGCTGAAATTGTGGAGTTCCTTGAGGGAAAACTGGGGCGTCAGGCCCTCGACCCAGCGATCATTCTTGTAACCCGCCAGTACGCCAAGCGCCAGAGGACCTGGTTTCGGCATATTCCCATGGAACACAGGGGACATCCCGATTCTGCCTCTGTTCTGGTCGCCTTGAGACGACTTCTTGCGATTTAAACGCCCGCCCTACTTGGTCATGTGTAATTTTTTTGTAATCTGGGGATTTTATTTTGCTTTATCGCCAGGGCGTGGTAAAATAAATAACATTCGTCCCCCAAGGTTGGCCCTGGAGAGCGCCAACCCCATCTGTGATTTTCGGGCCAATGTCGGCCTGTTAACAACCCAGGAGTGACCCATGAAGAAACTGCTCATGATTCTTGCCGTTCTGGCTCTTGCTGCCCCTGCCTCCGCCCAGCTCGTGATCACCGGTTTGGTGGACGGTCCCTTGACCGGCGGTCTGCCCAAGGTTGTGGAGCTGTACGCCTGTGATGACATCGCTGATTTGTCCATTTACGGAATCGGTTCGGCCAATAACGGTGGTGGCACCGATGGTGTCGAGGCTACCCTGAGCGGCAGCGCCGTGGCCGGTCAGACCATTTTCCTGTCCCAGGATTATGATAGCTTCGTTGCTTTCTTTGGCTTTGACCCTGACCTGGTCATTGAGGGCGGACCCATTTCCATCAACGGCGATGACGCTGTGGAACTGTTCCTGGTCGACGGCCCCGCGCCCGTCGTTGTTGATGTCTTCGGTGACATCGACATGGACGGCACCGGCCTGCCCTGGGACCACCTGGACGGCTGGGCCAAGCGCAACGTGGCCACCGGCCCCGGCGGCAGCGTGTTTGTCGTGGAGGACTGGACCTACAGTGGCCCCAATGCCCTGGACGACGAGTTGACCAACGCCGACGCCGTCACGCCTTTCCCCCTGGGCACCTACACCTGCGATCCTTCGGTGGCCTCCGAGCCGACCACCTTCGGCAACGTGAAGAGCCTGTACCGGTAGTTTTGTTTGATGGCGGTTGATCCGCCTGGCCCCCTTCAGCTCGTCTGAAGGGGGCTTTTTCTCTTTGAATCATTGCTATGACATGGTGTTTTGCAGTATTATTATATGAGAAATCCCGGCGGGTCCCACCTTCGTTCACACCAGCCGGTTATGCCCCGACCCTCAAGGAATTCACAATGCGCTACCCCTTCGCCGGGCTCTGTCTGCTTGCCCTGTTGGCCCTGCTGCTGCCCACCTCGTCCTTTGCCACCCCGGACACCGATTCTCCCGACCACTGGGGAGCGCACCTGCTGGAACATCGCTTCCAGGAAGCGCAATCCAAGGAGGCCAAGGCCAAGCAGTATCTCATGGTGGAAGCGGAAAAGACGGCCAACCAGGAACTCTTTGATGTCATCCACTACGGGCTGGACCTGAATCTCAATCCTTCCAGCCGCATCCTCAGCGGCACCGTGGCCACCACGGCCCTGGTGACCGGGAATTCCCTGGCCACCATGGACCTCAACCTGAAGTCGAACATGAACGTCAGTGCGGTCACGGCCGGGGGAGCTTCTTCCACGTTCCTGCGCAGCGGCAATCTTCTGACTGTGAACCTGGACCGCACCTATGCCACGGGAGAAACCGTCGCGGTCACCGTCACCTACAGTGGCAATCCGTCCGGCGAGGCCTTCGGCTGGGACAGCCATAGCGGGCAACACATGATCTGGACCCTGAGCGAGCCCTACGGAGCGCGCGAGTGGTGGCCCTGCAAGGATCTGAACACGGACAAGGCCGATTCCCTGGACATCACGGTCACCGTTCCGAGCAACCTCGTGGTGGCCAGCCAGGGTCTCCTGCAGTCCGACACCACTGAAGGCTCCCTGCGCACCTTCCACTGGAAGACCAACTATCCCACCGTGCCTTATCTGGTCTCGCTGGCCATCTATCCGTACACCCGGTATTCCGACTGGTACACGCCCCTGGATGGCTCCGATCCCGTGGAGGTCCAGTTCTTTGTCTATCCCGACCACTTCAACAGCGTTCAGTCCACCTACGCCCTGACCGTGCCCATGATCGGGGCCTTTGCCGAGGCCTATGGCGAGTATCCCTTCGTGGACGAGAAGTATGGCCACGCCGAGTTCACCTGGGGTGGGGGCATGGAACACCAGACCATCAGCAGCATGGGCGGCTGGTCTGAAGATCTCATCAGCCACGAGCTGGGCCATCAGTGGTGGGGAGACATGGTCACCTGCGCGGACTTCGGGCATATCTGGCTGAACGAGGGATTTGCCACCTGGGGGGAGGCCTTCTGGGCCGAACAGGCCTACGGATTTTCCACCTACCAGGAATACATGGCCATCGCGTCGTACTTCGGGGGTGGCACCATTTTCGTCGAGAATCCGTTCACGGAAAACATTTTCGACGGCAACCTCAGCTACAACAAAGGCAGCTGGATTGTCCACATGCTGCGCGGGGCACTCGGGGACGAGGACTTCTTTGCAGGGTTGCAGCAGTACCGCACCAATCATCTCTACGGATCGGCCACCACCGAGGAGTTGCAGGCGGCTCTGGAAGCTGTCAGCGGGCGGG
>JAZBOO010000028.1:0-2527 GCA_036351155.1 Candidatus Krumholzibacteriia bacterium
CGGCCAGAAGGCCGGCGACATTTCCACCCGGGTGACCGGTGACGTGGGGGCTATCCAGAGCATGCTGACCGGCGGCATCGTGGGACTGGTGCGCGCAGTGCTCACCCTGGTAGGCAGCATCATCCTCATGCTGAACCTGAACCCCAGGTTGACTCTGGCCGTGCTGTTGCTGATCCCCTCGACCATCGGCTTGGCCCGGGTGTTTGGCGGCCGCCTGCAGAAGCTGTCGCGCGCCATGTACGACGACATGGGCAAGGTCAGCAGCCATGTCCAGGAAACCGTGGGCGGGATTCGCAGCCTCAAGGTCTACAATGCCCAGGCCTACGAGAGCCGGCGCTTCCTCACCATGATCACCAGCTACCAGAACGCTGGGCTGAGCCGAGCCTGGCTGTCGGCCGGTTTTTCCTCGGCTGTGCAGATGAGCATGTGGGTCACCCTGCTGGCCATCGTCATCTATGGATTCACCCTGATGAACAGTGGGCGCACCACCAGTGGCGAGCTGGTGGCCTTCCTGCTGCTGGCCTTCCGGGTAGCCATGCCCCTGGCCTCACTGAGCAGTCTTTTTGCCCAGGCCCAGGGTGCCATTGCGGCGGCCGACCGCCTGGACGACATCTTCGCCCTCACCCCGGAACGGCCGCCCGAAGCGCCCTCGCCGGCCCCGGATTCCTCACCTGCCGGTCTGGAACTGAAAAACGTCACCTTCGCCTACCCCGAGACCGAGGAACCCGTGATCAGGGGTCTGTCCGCCACCATTCCCTGCGGATCTTCGGTGGCCGTGGTGGGCCCCTCCGGCGCGGGAAAGACCACCCTGGCGGGGTTGCTCCTGGGGCTTTTCCCTCCCACCGAGGGCTGCTTGCTGATGGACGAGAAGCCGTACACGGACCACGACCTGTCCCAGTTGCGCGCCCGGATGGCCTGGGTGTCCCAGGACCCCATTTTGTATGACCTCAGCTTGGCCGAAAACATTCGGTTCGGGCTGGAAACCGCCACCGACGAGGACGTCCGTCAGGCTGCGGCGCGGGCCGAAGTCCTGGAATTTGCCGAAGCCCTGCCCCAGGGCCTGGACACTCACTGTGGTGAGCGGGGAAGCCGACTGTCCGGCGGTCAGCGTCAACGTGTGGCCCTGGCCAGGGCCTTCCTGCACAACCCTGGACTGCTGGTGCTGGACGAACCCACCAGCGCCCTGGACGCCGCGAGCGAAGACGCCATTCGCAAGGCCATGGGGAAACTCATGAAGGGGCGGACGGTGGTGGTGATCGCGCATCGGTTCAGCCTGGTCAAGGACCTCGACCTGATCCTGGTCATGAACCAGGGGCGCCTGGTGCAACAGGGTACTCACACCGAACTGATGGCCCAGGATGGGCTTTACCGCACTCTCTACACCCTGCAGCAGGGCGAATAGAAAAGGCCAGAGGGGGATCCTTCTCCATCCTGCGGGACAGAACCAGACACCTACCCAGAAATCAACGCTTCACGATCACCTGGTCCCCCTGAATGGAAACCGCGAGCGTGGCCAGGGGTCTGGTTGGCATTCCGTAAATGACTTTGCCGTGCGCATCGAATTTGCCTTCATGACAGGGGCAAACGTACTGCTGAGCGTCCTCCTCCCATTTGACCTCGCAGCCCTGGTGCGTGCACCTCAGGGAACGGGCGGTGACCCCGTTTTCGGTCCGCAAAAGCTCGATGGGATGGCCATCCAGTTCCAGGTTGGTCCGCTGCCCCGGAGGCAGCATGGCCAGCGGGACGGTCAAGGAAGAAGGAGCTGAGTCGGCATCGGTTTCCTGACACCCATTGAGCATGGGCAGCAGAGGCAGACAAGCACAGCCTACCATGGCCTTGAAGCCTTGATCCAGAAAATGCCGCCGGGAAAGGTGAGGGCAGGGTTTTCTTTCAGCCAAGATGATTCCCTTCCACCCGGGGCTGCGCTGCCAGTTCCTCCAGGGTGGCCATGGTCTCCTTGGCCTGTTCCTCGTCCAGCTGGGTCAGGGCGAAACCCGCGTGAACCAGCACGTAATCCCCCACCTCGGCTTCAGGCACATAGGCCAGACAGACCTCCAGGGCCGACCCGTCAAAATCGACCGTCCCCATCCGCATGAAACCGTCCTGTACTTCCGTGATGATCCCCGGCACACCCAAACACATGGTTCACTCCTGTAAATCAGTTTGATGACTGATTTGATTGTAAACCATCACACTTCTTGAATCCAGAAAAACCGGTCATTTTCCCGGCGAATCCCGCAGCCCGGCTTACTCGCTGACCGCGCTCACGTTGTCCACGTAGAAGGTTCCCGCCCCATCGTTCCAGCTGGCAAAGCTGATATGAGTGATCTTGCTGGGAGTGCGCCCCTTGGTGTAGAACGATTCCAGTTCGAAGGGCTCCCTCACACCCACCACCTCCGCGGTGTAGAAACCCTCGGGCACGTTGGCCTCGATCACGATGGTATACCAGTTGTTCAGTTCCAGACCCTCGGCCACCATGGTTTTCTCGGCCCAGGTGGTCTGACCCTCACGGGCGAACAGATTGATC
>JAZBOO010000029.1:0-5827 GCA_036351155.1 Candidatus Krumholzibacteriia bacterium
AGCATCCGCCCCTGCTCGTACAGGCCCAGACTGCCATGGACCGAACCCAGGACATCCAGCATGGCGGCCTGCAGGTCGGGCTGATCCCCCAGACGGTCGTCAATGCGCGCCACGCCGCGGTCCAGTATCTGGCGCGCGGTCAGATCGGCGCCCAGGCTCTGGCTGGGATCTGCCTCGGAGAAAATTTCGGTCAGAAAGGCGGCCACCTGCTCGGCCCGGGCCTCTCCCAGCCGGGCCCGGTCACGTTCCTGGGCCAGGCGCACATTATTCCAGGTGGTCACCGCCACGATGGCCACCACCGCCGCCGTGACCAGAGCCACCGGCTGGCGATGCCGCCGCAGAAACTTGCCCAGCCGGTAACTGAAGGTGGCGGGCCGGGCCTCGACCGGTCGGCCTTCGAGATAGCGAGTCAGATCCTCGGCGAAATGGCCGGGCGTGGGGTAGCGACGTTCGGGATCCTCGCGCAGGGCCATGAGCACGATGTTGTCCAGATCAGGGTCCAACCCCGGGCGGGGCGGTTCACCCGGAACCCCTTCATCGGGGAAGGGCCGGTGGCCGGTCAGCACCTTGTAGGCCACCAGCCCCAGACCGAACACATCGGTGGCCGTGGTGATGGGTTCCCCCTTGACCTGCTCGGGCGCAGCCCAGCCGGGGGTCATCACCTGCAGGCCCGGCAAGGTGGCCGGGCTGTCGTCTTCTTCCGGGCCCGTGATCAGCTTGGCAATGCCGAAGTCCATCAGCTTCACATCGCCCTCGGAGTTGACCAGGATGTTGCCCGGCTTCAGGTCGCGGTGCACCACCAGGTTGCGATGGGCGTGCTGCACCACCTCCGCGGTGGCGCGCAACAGCTCCAGCCGAGCCCGCACATCCAGTCCCTCCTCCTGGCAATAGACATCCAGGGGGCGGCCATCCACGAACTCCATCACCAGGTAGGGTCGGCCGTCGGGGGTCACCCCGCCATCGAGCAGGTTGGTGATACCGGGATGGCGCAAGCGGGCCAGAATCTGCCGCTCCACGCCGAATCGTTCCAGGAGACGGTCGGTGTCCAGGCCCCGGCGCAGGACCTTGATGGCCACCTGTTCCTTGTACACCCCATCGCTGCGGTGGGCGCGATAGACCGCACCCATACCGCCATCGGCAAACCGTTCCCCCACCGTGTAACGGCCCAGAACCGCACCCACCAGCGGATCCATGGCGGTGTCGGCATCGGCCACCACATCGGACAGGCTGGCGGCCATCGAATCCAGGAAGTCGGGATTCTCGGCGTCGGCCTCGAGCAGGCCCAGAACCTCCAGGGCCAGCTCGGCGTCATCGCCGCAACGGGAGGCGACAAATGCGCGGCGCCGCGCGGCGGGCTGTTCCACCGCCTCGTCGAAAAGGGCCTGGACCTTCAGCCAGCGGTCGCGCGCGTTCATCTGGTCATCTCCCGCTGCAGCCAGGCCTGGGCCAGGCGCCAGTCGCGCCGCACCGTGGGTTCGGACACCCCCAGCACCGCCGCCACCTCGTCGTGTTTCATGCCGCTGAAGAAGCGCAGCTCCACCCCCTGGCGCTGGCGTGGACTCAGCTCTTCCAGCCGATCCAGGGCCCGGTCCAGTTCCAGCAGTGATTCGAAATTCAGACCGGCCTCACCCACCTCCTCGGTGAAGGTGACGCGCAGCTTGTCGCCCCCGCGCTTGCCAGACAGCTTGCGGCGGGCATGATCGATCAGGATGCGGCGCATGATCCGGGCGGCCACCGCGTAGAAGTGGACCCGGTCGTTCCAGTCCACCGCATTCTGGTCCAGAAGCTTGATGTAGGCCTCATGCACCAGCGCGGTGGGCGAAAGGGTGTGGTCGATGCGCTCGGGCATCATCTGCCGGTCGGCAATGCGGCGCAGAGTGGCGTAGACGTGGTCGACCAGGGCGTCGACCGACTGGCGATCGGCATTGACACCCCGGGCAGCCTCATGACAGAGGCGGGTCATTTCTTCCCGGTTGGGTTCCATGGCATACATTCTAGACTATTTTTGTCCGGTTGTCATTCAGGTTCGGTGGCCCCCGCTTCAAACAGGGACGCGCAAAAAATGCAGGAAAACGATCAGTTTTTTGCAGAGATCGGAGGGATCGCAACAGGCAGGGTAGCCCACAGCGGACTCTAGCCCTGCCCGATATGCTCAATTGCGTGCAAGTCTCTACTGATACATGGCTTTCAAGGCACTCCAGCTGGTGGTATCCAGCGGCGTGATGTCCGAATCCACCACGATGGTGTGCCACGCCTCGCTGGCATGAGGAGCCCAGCTGGTCAGGTCGCTACCGGTCGATGAGCGATAGCAGGTGCCAGCCACCACATCGGCATTGTACCCTTTCATCCCTCCACAACCCGGGGCCTCCGTCCACAGAGCGGCAATGTAGGTGCCTTCCAGAAGGATGATCTCTTCCTCGGGAAAATAGAAATTGATGCTCCGGCTCCCCACACTCACGTCAATCATGTAGTCTTCACGCGCCAGTTCCTCACCGTCCGGCTTGAAGACACTCATGTGGACGATGTCGCCGTACTCCAGGGATCGTACCTCACCGTAGTCATTCCCCCAGTAAAGGAAGAGGCTCACCTGACTGAGCCGGGCCGGACAGTTGAGCGTGAAAGATTGTCCCATGCCGTAGTTGGAACCGTCGGGATTCAACCCCAGCCAGCCGCCGTGAGGGCTCGAGCTGGACTGAAAAAACTCGTCACAGGGATCGGCCTGGACAGCGGACGCCATCAAAACGAGGGCTCCGCAAAGAACCAGGACTGCAGCCATCAAGTACGAAGGGGAAAAGCGCGACATGAGATTCCTCCAGATCTGACCAACACGCGACAAAAAGCACGCGACAATGATCGGGTGAAATCAATTGGACTTGAGACAGAAAAACCGCTGCGTGAACAGCGGCGGCATCATGAGAGGTGGGCTTGGTCAGGTTTTCTGGAGCTGGCGAAGGGAGTCGAACCCCCGACCTGCTCATTACGAGTGAGCTGCTCTACCAACTGAGCTACGCCAGCTCCCGAAATACTCTCGTTTTTCTACGTGGTGCCTGGGGGCGGAATCGAACCACCGACACCATGATTTTCAGTCATGTGCTCTACCAACTGAGCTACCCAGGCACCCGAAGATTCCCCGGCGCGAAGCCGGGGAAGGGGAATAAAACACTGCGGCAAAAGGATTGTCAAGTAACCGGGCCTTTTTTTCCGCCCGGGTTTTCCTCGGCTAGGCCGGTTGCTCGGTCAGCTTGTGGACCGTGGCCACGATTTCATCCAGTTCGAAGGGCTTGTACATGCAGGCGTCGGCCCGCGACCAGGTCGAAATGAACCGCTCCCGGTCCCGTGAATCGACCTTCCGGGCCGTCAGGAGCATGATGGGAAAACTCACCGCCTCGGGATCGTTGTCCATCCACTCCTTGAGCATGCGGCTCACCTCGTAGCCGTTGCAGCCCGGCAACATGACATCGAGGATCATGAAATCCGGGGGCATCCGCTTGGCCTTGTCCAGGCCCTCGAGCCCGTCGATGGCCGTGGCCACATCGAAACCCCGCTTGGTCAGGCTGAACTTCAGGGTCTCCAGGATGTCGGGCTCATCGTCCACGACCAGAATGCGAATCTTGCGCTCCATGCTCTGTCCTCCGGTTCCCGCCGCCGCGGGTGTTCCCATATTCACTTCTGCATTGTTTCGGCATCACCTGCCGATTATTGACCGAAAACTGGATCTTCTCGATCCTGACTCTCTGCCCCATCTCCGCCCAGCGGCAGCCTGATCCAGGCGCAGGTGCCCTGCCCCAGTCGGCTGTCCAGGCCCAGGGTGCCGCCATGAGCCCGCGCCAGCTTGCCCGTGATGTGCAACCCCAGCCCGGTGCCGGGCACCGAGGACATGTCCGCATCCTGGCCCCGGCGATAGGGATCCAGGGCCGTCTTGCGGGTTTCCGGGTCCATGCCCGGGCCGTTGTCCTTGACCTGGATAACCACCGCGGCAGGACCCAGTTCGTGGATTACCTGCACCTGCACCGTTCCGCCTCGCGGCGTGTACTTCAGGGCGTTGCCCAGCAGGTTGGCCACCATCTGCACCAGCTTGTCGCCATCGATTTGACCCAGCACCGTCTCGGCCCCGCCCAGATATTCCAGGGTCAACCCGGCCGTCACGGCCTGTTGCCGGTAGCCCTCGACCGTATCTTGCACCAGCTGCCCCACGTCCAGGTTCTGGCGGCGCAGGTTGAGCTGACCGGCGTCGGCCCGCGACACATCCAGCAGGTCGGTCACCAGCCGATCCAGCCGGTCGATATTTCGCAGCGCCATGCCCAGGAAATGCTCCTGATCCTCGTTCAAGGGCCCCGTGTCCTGCCCCACCACCAGATTCAGCGCGCTCTTGATGGCCGCGAGCGGAGTGCGCAACTCGTGGCTCAGGGTGCTCACGGTTTCCGCCAGATCCTCCCCTGCGCCAGCCTCGCCGGAGGTTTCCTCCAGGGTCAGCAAGGACAGTTCCGACTCCTGGACCGGGACGCAGCTCACCTTGAGGGGCCTTTCCGAGGGACTGCGGCCGGCCAGGACGGTCTGCTCGGTCCCCGTCCCCTGCAACCGCGCCAGCACCCCGGCCGCCCAGCGTTTCCAGGTGGCCGCACGGTCCCCCACACGCTCGGTCAGCAGCTTGCTGGCCGTCGGATTGACAGTGCACTCACCCTCGGCATCGACCAGAATCAGGGCCACCGGGCACAGGCTCCAGAGCCTGTCCCCGAGCTTTTCGTCCAGGATATTCTGGTGTGTTTGCCGGATCAGCTGAGGCACATTTTTCCTCCGGACCAGTTCGCATGGAGGCTGAGAAAAACTTAAGCTACATGAAATCAGCAACTTAAGATTTAGCCCGCCCCTCCACAGGGGCCATTGGAAGATGATTTTGCAAAGGGTATGCCATGATGAGAGGCCACGTCCGGCGGAACGTGGGTCAGGAGCGTGCGGCGGTGCGCTGAGCCTGGAGCTGGGCCAGATACTGTCCCGTGAGAGAATCCTTCACCTTGGCCACTTCAGCGGGTGTGCCCTGGGCCACCAGCTTGCCGCCGTGACGGCCGCCTCCGGGTCCCAGGTCGATGATCCAGTCGGCCTGGGCGATCAGATCGAGGTTGTGCTCCACCACCAGGACCGAATGGCCCCGCTCCACCAGCTCGTGCAGCACGCGCACCAGGGCGCGCACATCCTCGGCGTGCAGGCCGGTGGTAGGTTCATCCAGCAGGTAGAGGTTGTTCTTGCCCGAGGGCAGGGCCAGCTCACGGGCCACCTTCAGCCGCTGGCTCTCTCCGCCCGACAGGGTGGGCGCCGGCTGGCCCAGGGTCAGATAGCCCAGGCCCACCTTCTTCAACAGCCATAATTTCTGGCTGATGGCGCTCTGGTCGCCGAAGAACTTCAGGGCGTCCTCGATGGTCAGATCCAGCACCTGGGCGATGTTCAGCCCCTTGTACCGGACCTCCAGCGTGCTGGGATTGAAGCGGCGGCCCAGGCACTCCTCGCAGGGCACGGTGATGTCGGCCATGAACTGCATCTCCACCCGGTGATAGCCCATGCCCTGACAGGCCGAGCAGCGTCCTCCCGCGGTGTTGAAACTGAAGCGTCCCGGCGGGAAAGCCCGGGCCAGGGCCTCCTTGGTGGAGGCAAAGAGCTCGCGGATGGGTCCCAGAATCTGCAGATAGGTGGCCGGGTTCGAGCGGCTGGTTTTGCCGATGGGCGTTTGATCCACCCGGACCACCTTGCCCACGCCGTGCCCCCCCTGGATGGCGGTGAAGGGGAAGGCCCGTCCCACGCCGCCCGTGACCTTGGTCGTCAGGCCATCATGCAG
>JAZBOO010000030.1:0-10810 GCA_036351155.1 Candidatus Krumholzibacteriia bacterium
ACCAGCAATTTGCAAGCGTTCATGTCTATCCTCCATCGATCCTTGGCGTTGGGCGTCTGAGTCAATTCTTGATCAAATTTGATCACTATTATAACAAAAAATCCCGTGAAAATGTGTTTTTTATCGAAAAATAATCAATCCACCATCACGGTCACCAGAGGCAAGGTTTTCAGGTAACGGGACCAGGCCTGCTGCAAGTCCACCAGGGTCAGATTGTCGTAAACCGACAGGGCCTCCAGATAGCTGCCCAGGTCATGATCCAGCTCGGCCATGGCCAGATAGTAGGCCTGCCCCATGCTGGACAGGCGGCGCATCATCAACCGGCCTTTGCGGGCGCTGCGGATGGTGTCCAGCTCCTCCTGGGTGATCGAGGCCGGATCGAACCCGGCGATGAAACCCGTCAGAGCCGCGCGGCCCTCCTCCTGCCTTTCGGTGGGAGGGTTCAGCCAGGCGGTGAATTCACCCGTGCCCGCCACCATGGAGACCGAGGCCCCCACACTGTAGCTCAGACCCTGGGTCTCCCGCAAATCCATGGCCATGCGGTCGCTCAAAATAGCCGTGACCAGCTTCACAGCCGGGACATCGTTCTTGTCCACGGCGAACAGGGAACCCAGGCGGATGGCCGTCAATTCGCCGCCCACGGTGGCGCGAAGATCGGCCGCGGCCGTGGTCAGCGGCAGGGCGGGCATTCCGTTGGCCGGCTTGCCATGCCCCGGCAGCAGGCGTTCGATGCTGATCTTCAGCTCATCATGGCTGTACGGCCCGACAATGGAAAAAACCAGATTCTCCGGCGAGAAAGCCCGACGGTACACGATGCGGGCCTGGTTGAAATCGATGGCCTGCAGTGATTCCACATCCCCCTCGGGGGGCAGAACCAGCGGATGATCCCGGTACAGGGCCTCGTTCAGCATGGCGTTGGCCGTTTGACGCGCACTGCTCTCCTGCCGTTCCAGATCCCGCACACGCTCGTCCCTGATGCGGGAAAAGGCCGCGTCGTCAAAGGAAGCGTGCTGGATTTCCTCGGTCAGCAGCTCCAGCACCGCCGGTCCGTTCTCGGCGGCGGTTTCGATCCTGATGAAGCTGAACCGCCCGTTGGTGTAATAGTTGTCCATGGGGATGCGGCCGTCGTCCACCGTCTTGACCACCGCGCCCAGGCGACGCAGCTGGCGGGCCAGACAGGCACGGTCACAACCGGCGTAGCCTTCATCGAGCATCCGGTGCACCAGATCCAGTGCCCCTGCATGGGCGTGATCCCGGTCCAGGATGGCCCGTCCGCGCACCGCCAGATGGATGGCCATCAGAGGGCTGTCCGGGTTGGTCTGGCTCACCAGGATGGCCCCGTTGGCCAGCTCGCTGCGGTCGACCTTCAAAGCCGGCGCGGCCACCTGCTCCTCGGGGGGTGCCGGTCGCTTGCCGCCATCTGCGGTTCCATCTCCGCCAGGCATATTCTTCATGGCCTGGGCCATATTCGGCGGCATCTTCATGCCGGGAGGCATCTGCATGCCGGCGGGCATGCCGCCTCCGGACGGTTGCCCGGTTTCGGCGGGTTCCAGCAAAACCGCCAGGCACGGCGCCTCGATGAGCCAGTTGTTCAGGGTACGCGTCACATTTTCGGCGGTCACTTCACGCAGGCGGTCCAGGTAGCCCAGGAAGAAATCGATCCCCCCGAGGGCCACCGGCTCGGCAATGTAAATGCCGGTCATGCGCAGCTGCTCGCGCTCGAGCAAGGTGGACGTCTCGCTCATGCGCACGATGCCCAGGATATCCTCGCCGGTGATTCCCTGTTCCACCGCCGCGGTCAGGGCATCCTGCACCAGACGATAGATGCTCGAAGGATCGGTGCCCTCCTGCAGGGTGAATTCCAGGGTGAGGCGACCGAAGCCCTCGGCGCGATCCCAGCCGGTCGACAGCTGGGGCCGGATATCCGGATCCATATCGTCGAGCACCACGGTCAGAATGCCGCTGCCCTCGAGTCCCAGCAGCTGCACCAGCACCTCGAAGGCGAAGTAATCGTTCATCCCGTAGGTGGGTGCTTCGAAGCTGAGGGCCAGCACCCGTTCGTCACCCACGCGGCGGGTCAGTGTGCGGGTCTGCTGGATCAGCGCCGCCGGCCTGAGACCCTGGTGATCCACCGTGCCCGGCGCCACGCTGCCATAGTACTTTTCCAGCCACTCCAGGGCCTGGTCCCGCTTGAAGTTGCCCGCCATGGTCAGCACCATGTTGTTGGGCACGTACCAGTGCTTGTAGAAGGCGTAGACATCGTCGCGCTGCATGTGCTCGATGGTCGAGCGCGTGCCCAGAGTGGGCAGTTCCAGACTGGACCCACCGTACAGGGCCTGACGCATGACGATGCCGGCCTCGTGCCCCGGCCAGTCGCGCGCCTGGACCAGCTCGCCCAGCACGATACCTTGCTCCTTGGTGAACTTGTCCTCGGGCAGGATGGAGTGGAACAGCATTTCCGCCTGCAGCTCCAGGCCCGTTTCCAGCTCACCGGCCGGCACCACCATCATGAAGTTGGTGAAAAAATCGGTGGTGTTGGCATTGTTGTAGGCACCGGCCCGATCGGCCATGGCATACTGCTCTTCCTGGGTATACCTGGTGCTCCCGTTGAACAGCAGGTGTTCCAGCATGTGGCTCATGCCGCTGGTCCGGTAGTCCTCACGCGCCGACCCCACCAGCACCTGGGTATAGACGCCCACCATGGGCTGGGCCTGGTTCTGCAGCAGCAAAACCTTCAGGCCGTTTTCCAGCGTCACCACCTCGGCGTTGTCGGCGAGGGGGTAGAAAACCGGATCCAGGTTGAGATCGAGGATCTGGGCCCCGGCCCGCGGGGTTCCGGCCATCTGGACCAGTCCACAAGCGAGCGCCACAAGCAACAGGAGTCGCATCTTCTTCAACACTTCTTTTTCCTCTCCGCGTCAGGTCCGGGCTAGGCCAGGGAGGCCTCGGCCCCGTCAATGATCCCCACGAAATCTTCGGGCTTCAAAGCGGCGCCGCCGATCAGGCCGCCGTCAACATCGGGCAGTCCGATCAGTTCCTTCGCATTGCTCGGCTTGCAGCTGCCGCCGTACAGAATGCGCATATAATTCGCCACCTCGGCGCCCAGCAGATCAGCGACCACTCCGCGGCTGTAGGCGTGGATTTCCTGCGCCTGGTCGGGGGTGGCGGTTTCCCCGGTGCCGATGGCCCACACCGGTTCGTAGGCCAGCACCGTGTTGTAGGCACTCACATGTTCCAGTCGCGTCAGGACGCCCTCCAGCTGGGCCTTGACCACGGCCTTTTCCTGGCCGGCCTTGCGCTGATCCAGCAATTCGCCGTAGCAGAAAATGGCCTTCAGACCTGCCTCGTGAATCAAGTTGATCTTGCGCACGAACAGGTCGTCGCCTTCGGCCTGGTACTGGCGCCGCTCGCTGTGGGCGATGATCACGTACTGCACTCCAGCCTCTTTCAGCATGGCGGCCGAAACTTCTCCGGTGAAAGCGCCGCCAGCCTGATCGCCGCAATTCTGGGCCCCCAGCAACACCGGCTGTCCATTGGCCACCTCGGCCACCGCCGGAATGGTCACCAGGGGCGGGCACACCAGGACGTCACCGCCCAGATCTCGTCCTTTCAGGCGATCGCTGATCCCGGCGGCCAGCTCTCGGCCGGCAGCAGGCCCCATGTTCATTTTCCAGTTTCCGGCCACGAGATATCGGCGCATTTTCAACCCCCATCAAGAAAGGTCCAGCCCATCCGGTATATCCGGATAAATACCGCCCGGAATATGGCATTAACACGACAAAATGTCCACCCGGCCAAAAGCGCTCCTTCGAGGTCATGCGGAAAAAGGGCCTCTCCCGGCGGAGAAACCCAATCTCGTCATCGTGGAATGCGTTAAGCGGGGCCAGCTGGTCGATCCGTCTGTCAGGACTACAGTCTCGGCAGAAAATCCAGCAGGAGCTGGGCCATGCGGTCCCGGACCATCTCGCCCACCTCCACCACGTCGTGGTGGCTGAGCTCCGGCTGGCCAGTTTCGCGGGCGGGGTTGGTGATGCAGGAAAGGCCCACTGGTTCCACCCCAAGATGTTTCAGCAAAACCGTTTCCGGGGCCGTGGACATGCCCACGGCGTCACAGCCAATGCGGCGCAACATGCCGATCTCGGCCTTTGCCTCGTAGGCTGGACCATACATGCTGGCGTAGGTGCCACTGTGCATGGGAATGCCGCAGGCCGCGGCGCTCAAGACCAGCAGGCGGGCCAAACGGGGGTCGTACAGATGAGGCAGCCCGGGCGTCCGCCCGATGGCAGCCAGCTGGGCCACGAGTTCAGGGGAAACCTCGGACGCACCCGCCGGACGGTAGGGCTCGGCCAGGAGGCCGCGCAAGGGGTCATGGAAATGCAGGTCCACCTGGTCGCGGATGGCCATCAGGTCTCCGGGCACATAGTGCCGGTTCAGTCCCCCCGCCGCGTTGGTCACCACGGCGATATCGATGCCCAGACAGGCCAGCACCGCCGTGGGCAACAACAGCTCGGCAAAGGGCAATCCTTCGTAAGGATGCAAACGCCCCTGCATGACGATCACCGGCACACCGGCGGCCTGGCCGCACACCAGCCTCCCTGAGTGCATGGCCACCGTGGGTGTGTGGAAGCCGGGAATCTGGCCATAATCGAGGGCCTGGGCGTTGTCCACCGCATCGACAAAGTTCCCCAGCCCGCTGCCCAGAACCAGGCCCACCTTGCCGGTGAAACCCTGCTCGACCAGGAAGGTGACCGCCTCGGCCACCCGGTGGCGCCAGCTCTCGCCCAGGAGTTGCAGACGGTCGCTCATGACGACGCTCCCTTCAGATCGTCCAGCGCGAACTTGTCGCGCAAGCTGGTCATGGTCGCCAGGACCTCCTTGATCATGGACTTCTTCTGCGCCTCGGGCATGAAGGCACTCTTGAAACCGTTGATCAGCAGGTTTTCCGTCTCCAGCAGGGTCAGGTCAAAGGTCTCCACCGCCAGCTTGAGCTCCCGCAGGGGAGAGGTGTCGGCGAACAGGGTGTTGTCCGTGTTCAGGGTCACCCGCAAGCCCTTCTGGAGATACGACCGGAAGGGGTGCCGGGCCAGGTCTTCCACCACACAGCTTTGCCGGTTGCTGCTCAGGCACACTTCCAGGGGAATGCGATGATCGGCCACGTAGGTCAACAGATCGTGGTCCTCTTCCAGCCGAGTGCCGTGCCCGATGCGGTTGGCTCCGCAGCGGTGCAGAGCATCGTGAATGGATTCGGGACCGAACCCCTCACCCGCATGGATGGTCACGTTCTGGTTGTTGTTCATGGTGTTGTAGAAGGCCTCGAGGTGGTCGCGGGCCGGGAAGTTTTCCTCCACGCCGGCCAGGTCGAAGGCCACCACACCGCGGCCCTTCCAGCTGACCGCCAGCTGGGAAAGCAGGTAAGAAGATTCGGGGGCCGTGGTTCGGATACCGGTCAGGATGATCCCCGACTTGATGCCGCACTCCTTCTCCGCGCGCGCCAGCCCGGCATGGACGGCGGCCACGGCCTGGTCGGCGGTGAGCCCTTTTTCCAGGTGGAACAGGGGACAGAACCGGACCTCCAGGTACCACACGCCTTCGGCGAAAAAATCGGTGGCCAGCTCGTGAGCCACCCGCTCCAGGTTCTCCGGGGTTTGAAGCAGCACCAGGGTGTGCTCGAAATAGCGCAGGAATTCATCCATGACGCATTCGCGTTCCCGGGGAAAAAAACGATCCCGGACCGCGGCATCGTCCTCGGGAACATCCATGCCGGCCGCACGGCCCAGTTCCTTGAAGGTGGACATGCGCAGGGAGCCGTCGAGGTGGCAGTGCAGGTCGGTCTTGGGCAAGGCTTTCAGCAGGGCCTCGGGTATGGCCGGGCCGCGCAGAAGGTCGCTGGGTCGATAGTCGCCGCTCTTCAAGATTTTGCTCCCCTGGTCACGCGGAGATGTTTTTCTTCGTGGAACTCGTGAATCATGTTCAGCAGGTCCACCTTGGCCTGCTCGTCGTCGCGCAGGTTCACCTGCTCGGTGTCGATGGTGCGCACGGGACACAGGGCCGGTGCCCGCTCGATCCAGTCGACGTAAGCCGCGTGCAATCTTTCCAGGAAATCGAGGGGGATTTCGCTCTCGACGCTCCGGCCCCGCTCACCGATCCGGGACAGCGCCGTGGCCGGCCGACATTTCAGATAGATGATCAGGTCCGGGGGACTCAGGAAGGACGCCATGTTCCGGAAGATTTCGCGGTAGTTCTCGTAATCGCGATCATCCATGCACCCCATGCTGTGCAGGGTGGGCGCAAAGATTTCCACATCCTCGTAGATGGTGCGGTCCTGGATGGCGGACCCGGGCTTGTCCAGGATCTTCTTCTGCACCTCGAACCGCTTGCTCAGGAAATAAACCTGGAGATGAAAACTCCAGCGCTTCATGTCCTTGTAGTAATCGGCCAGGTAGGGGTTCGTGATCACCGGCTCGAAATACATGGGCCAGCCGAAGACCTCACCCACCAGGCTGGTGACCATGCTCTTGCCCACACCGATGTTGCCGGCAATGGACACATAAAAGGGCGTGGGGGGCTCCACCCGGGAGGCGAACTGTTTTTTCAGGGAAGTGATGCTCAATGCCGCTCCTTGCTGACCTGGTGCTCGGTTGAGGGTATCCGCTGAAATTAACGGCTGGACGGAGCCGTGGCCAGCAATTCCCCTCAGGCCATCACCTTTTCGTGGAACTCGTCCACCACCTGCAGCAGATGTTCCGGCAGCATGGTGCGCACCTGTTCCTCGATGGTCTGGTCCACCGGACCGAGGGCCGCCTCGGCCAGTGCACCCGCAATGCAGGCCTGGGTATCGGCATCGCCGCCCAGCGAGATGGCCAGGCTGACGGCCTCCTGCCAGGTGCCCGCCTCCAGGAAGCAGATGATGGCCTCGGGCACCGACCCCTGACAGGAAACATCGAAGCGGTAGCCGGGACGGATGTCGTCGGTTGTCCTTGCGAGGTCATACCCGAAGCGACTGCCGAGTTCCTGACGGATCGTGTCCTTGTCTTCGCCCCGACGCGCCAGGAACACACCCAGGGCCACCGCCTGGGCCCCCTTGACGCCTTCGGGGTGGTTGTGGGTGACCTCGGCCGAGCGGGCTGCTTCGGCCAGCACGTCCTTTTCCTCATCCAGGAAGTACCCCACGGGGCTGACCCGCATGGCCGACCCGTTGCCCCAGCTGTTGTAGGGCTGTGGATCGTCACTGCCCAGCCACTTGCGAAAACTCTGCCCGTAGCCGGCCAGAGGATAAACGCGGCCGAAGAGGCGGTAGTTCGCGGCATAGTCCCCATCGGTCAACAGGGTGAACGCCGTGGCCACCGTCAGGACGGTGTCGTCGGTGAACCGGGACTGGGGCGCGAAAAAGGGGATATCCAGCCGGCTGGTGGGCTGGAACTCGAAAGTGGAGCCGGCAATGTCCCCGGCGATGGCACCTATCATGGGCAAACCTCCTGGTGGCAGATCCTAGCAGAGGCATCTGGCCGGGTCCAGATGCTAGCCGAGACCCAGGGTGAGCCAGATGAACACATAGGCCCAGGTGGCCGCCAGGTGACTCAGCAGGGCGGGCCAGACGCTCCCGGTCTTCTCCCTCAACCAGGCCCAGCCAAAGCCCGCGGCCGCCACTCCCAGGAAGACTGCCGCCGCCCAGGCCACCTGTCCGATCAGCAGGTGAACCGTCACCGCATGATAGCTGGCGTAGCCCAGGGAAGTGGCCGCCAACGCCCCCGGGCGCGCAGGCCAGTCGGCCAGCCGGTGGTGCATGTATCCGCGCCAGAAGAGTTCCTCGGCCGGGCCATTGACCACCAGCATGAACAGAGCCACCATTTTCTGATGCGCAATGGGCACACCCCAGGCCGCCAGGGCCGCGTCGATGATTTCCCGATCCAGAACCCCACGCCCCAGGGTGAAGAAGGCCGCCAGCACCAGAGCGCCCGTGCCCAGACCGAGCAGGATTCCCCGCCAAAAAAAATGGCTCAAACCGAGGTGGCGCCGATGATCGACCCACGACGTCCCGTTACCGAGCCGTTCCCGGGCCCAGGGCAGAACAAGGCAGATACCCACATGGTAAACCGCAAAAACTACCCAGACGCTTCGCCCGAGGGTCAGCCCCGCGACCACCGCCAGGGGGGCCCCCACCAGGAGGCACAGGTCCAGCCCGTGCCTTTTCATCAATGGTTCAGTGGGCGGGGAAGAGGACATGAATCCCGGTCAAGGCAGATCGGGAGGCGGCAGCCCCTCGTCGTTGGCCTGGTCGTTCGAGATGAACTTCAGCACCTGGCCCCCGTTTTCCAGAAGGACGAAAACATAGGCGGCATAGTTGATGCGGTTGTTGGCCGGGTCGCTGACCACGTCGACCAGCCCCAGCGACACGGGGGCGGGGGTTTCCTCGGGGTTGCCGAACAGCAGGGCGTAGTCACCCGAAGGCTCGAACACCTGCACCCGGCTGTTGCCCGTGTCGGCCACGAAAATCCGGCCGCTGCCGTCGATGGCCAGGGCCCTGGGCGAGTAGAACTCGCCCTGCTCGGTGCTGGTCCCGCCCACCCAGTCGCTTTCTCCACATCCGGCGGCATTGCCCAGCACGTAATCCGCGGCGGGACGCGGCAGGCAACCGCTGAAGTTGCCCCACAGGGCGGCGCGTCCGCGCCAGGGGTCCTGGTCGTCGGGGTCGGCCGTCACATCGTCCAGCTGAGGAGTGCTGTCAAAGCGGATGACCCAGTTCCGCGTGGTGTCCAGGTCGCAGACCAGCAAACTGTCCTGGCTGTCCTGGACCAGCCCCGCGGGCTCGTGCACGAAGCGAGCCGCGTCACCATCGTCCCGGCAGAGGATGCCGTAGGAATACAGCCCCGACACCGGGTCCACCGCATAGCGATGCACCACTCCGGCTCCCGGGTCCGAAACATACAGAAAAATATCGATGCCCGGAACGTCGGCCGTCCCCACCGCGCTGGTGGCCAGGCTCACACCGTCGATCACCTCGGGCACCTCGCTGCTTCCCTGCAGGGTCAGGTCCGAGGTCCGGTACCACGAAATCGTGCTCGTGCCTCGATCGTAGACGAACACCTGGGTTTCCTCACGGTTCACGCACAAAGCCCTGGCATCGGTCAGGTCGGTCACCGCCACGGGTTCGCCGCTGAAGGCCACCACGCCGTAGTTCTGGTCCCGCTTGGTCAACGCGGTCGGCGTCAGCACCAGCAGGGTGTTGTTGGCGATGGTCAGCTGAACCGGGGCGCCCGGATCGGTGAAGGTATCGATGACTCGATAGGGGCTCCCCGAGTAGAGGCCCACCGGCTCGGGAATGGCAATCTTTTCACCGCAACCGGGAAGCAGGAGTCCCGCCACCACGATGCCCATCAGGGCCAGCAACCAGAGGCGTGCCAGGGTCATGACCGGCTCCTTCGCCACCCGGAGGTGTCCTTGCGCTTGAACAGCGGAGAGAGATCGACCGACAGGTAGTGCATGTTGCCGAAGGTCCCCATGGCCGTGTAGGCGTAGTCCACCCGGACCAGGTAGCGCTTGCGCTTGAGCTCCACCCCGAATCCGGCGGCAAAACCGCCCACGTCACGACTGGTCTCGAAGCCCATGCGCAGAAACAGCATGCGACGTAGCCCCAGTTCGCTGCCCAGGCGGAAGCTTTCCTTGAAATCGGACGGATGATTGAAATCGGCGGTGGTCAGCAAGGTCAGATTCTCGCTCAGGCCCCAGGTCCGGGCCGCGCCGAAGGTGCCCACCGTGGGCGCCGAGAAGCTCTGGAAATCCTGGGAGGGGACATACCCATCGACCAGGGCCGGCGGACTACCCCCGGGCTTCATGTCGCCACCAAAGTTACGCACCGAGAATCCCACCCGGGTATCACCCAGGCCCACGAAGTAGAGAATACCCAGGTCGGCCAGCACCGACTTGATCTGGAACTCGTCCAGGTTCTCCTGATAGTACTTCACCGTGCCGCCGATGGAGAAGCGGTCGGTCATGGCGCGGGCCAGAGTGGCCCCCAGGAAGAACTGGTTGGCATTGAAATACTGGCCGGTGCCCTGCTGGTGAAATTCATCCGTGCGCAGGATATCCCCCGACCGCAAAATTCCCATGGTCACGCCGTAGCCGAAGTTCTGGCCCCGCATGTGGAAGGCGAAATGTTCCAGGTCGATGTCCGCCACGTACTCGGTGTGGGCGGCAAAAAAGTTGCGCCGGCCGGGCGTACGCATGATGCCGGCGGGATTCCAGAAGGGGGCCGACCCATCGGTGGCCACCGCGCTGAAAGCCTTGCCCATGGCCACGGCTCGCGCGCCCACGGGAATACGCAGGAACTGGCCACCGGCCGTCCCCACGTTCTCCTCGCCGAACAGCCGGATCAGTTCTCCGGCCTGAGCCAGGGAGCCGAACAGGAGCAGGCCCAGCAGAGCCATCCACACGACCATCTTGTTGCGGCGGTTTACCATGAGTAGCTCACCCCCCACATGATCACCCGTGGGTTCTCGATATAGCTGGGGTTGACCGTGCTCTTGGCGTAGGCCTCGCTGTCGGTCGAGGGAATGATAAGGTCACCGGTTTCCGGATCCCGGACACGCGAATCATCCACCCAGCGGGGGTTGTAATCGCCCACCTGGTAGCCTTCCCCCGTGAAGGGGTTGATCCGCCGGTAATTCTTGTAATTGAAGAGGTTACGGACCTCGATATGCATGGTCACCTTGCGGCCCCGATCGAATTTCCAGTACTTGCTGAAGCGCAAATTGACCGTGCTCTTGTAGGGGCCGATTTCGGAGTAGTAGTCGCCCCGCGGGTAATCGCCCTG
>JAZBOO010000031.1:0-4667 GCA_036351155.1 Candidatus Krumholzibacteriia bacterium
CGGCACAGGATGAAGTTGGCCTGACTTTCCTGGGGACAGGCGCCCAGTTCCCCCAGGAGGCCCGCCAGCTGGTCCCGGTTCTGGCGCACGGCCGCGATAGTGGCCTGCAAAGCCTTTTCACTCTGGGCCAGGGCCTGCCGGGCCAGGGCCAGGCTGGTGCCCGCCACCGCGTATGGGGCGCCCCAGGCTCGCAATTCCTTCAGGATGGCCGCCGGACCCAGCAGATAACCCACGCGCAGTCCGGCCAGGCCCCAGGCTTTGCTCAGGGTCCGCAGGACCAGGGTGTGCGGCAAGGAAAGGGCCAGGGGTGTCAGATCGACCTCGCCGAACTCGGTGTAGGCGGCATCCAGAAGCAAGACCCGATCTCCCGTGGCACGTCTCAGCTCCGTCAGTTCCTCGGGAGTCAGGACAGCGCCCGTGGGATTGTTCGGGCTGACCACGGCCACCAGGCCGGTGTCTTCGCCCACCGAGGCGGCCATGGCGGCCACGGGATAGGGCCCGGACCACCAGGGCACAGTCCGGGTGGTCCCCCCGGCCAGCCGGGCGTGGTGAAAGAACATGCTGAAGGTGGGGGCGGTCAGGTCGAGGGTGCGCCCACCCTGGAGGTAGCGTCGGCACAGGCGGTCGATGGCGTCATCACCACCCGCGGTGACCAGCACCTCATCGGGCTGCACGCCATGGCGCCGGGCCAGGTCCGCTTCCAGAGCGGATGCATCGGGATAGCGGCGCAGGTCCTCGCTGCCCAGAGGCCATGTGCCGGAATCGAACCGGGGAGTGGGGCCCTCGTTGGCATCCAGGCGCAAGGCCCCTCGGGGTGCCGTTTGGCGCTGGTAGGCCTGCACGGCGGCTGGAGCTTTCATGGTGGGCCCCCTCATGGCACGATCTGACTGGGTTCGGTCACCACGATGTCGGTGCCGCCATTGCGGCGAATCACGGGAATGAGCAGGGCCAGATCCTTTCGGGGCACCGCCACCTTGACGGCGAAGCCCCCGTTGCCCTGCAAGGTGCTGACGGTGGGCTCACGCATGGCGGGCAGCACCTCCACCAGGGCTTGCAGGTCATCAGAGGCCACATTCACCTCCAGCATGACGCGATTCCGGGCTTCGAGCACCGAGCGTACCAGCAGGGCCATCTCCTCGATCCGGGCTTTTTTCGACGGGTTATCCCAGGCCATGCGGCTGGCGTACAGGCGGGTGGAACTGGACAGGAGATCCTCGAAGATCTCCAGCCCGTTGGCGCGCAAGGTGGCGCCGGTGGCGGTGTTGTCGACGATGAAATCGGCATCCTCGGGCGGGAAAACCTCGGTGGCCCCGTAGCTGCGCACCAGGCGATCGGTTCGGTTCAGGCCGGCGAGCCAGCGGCGGGTCAGGCCCACGTATTCGGAGGCGACCACCAGGCCATTTTGCGGGAGTTCCCCGGCGGCCAGGAGGGCTTGTGGGGCGGCGGCCACCACCCGCACCGGATCCAGCCCGGTGTCGAGGACTTCCACCAGGTCCGCGTCCAGCTCGGCCACCCAGTCGGCGCCGGCAAAGCCCAGGTCGCGGGTTCCCGCTTCCAGCATTTCCACGATGTTCTGCGGCTTGAGAACCTTGACGTCACAGGCGGGCAGCGAAATGGCGGCCCGGTAGTCCCGGCTGCCGGTGGCCACGGCGATGCCGGCGTCGCCCAGCAACTGGAGCACTCCCGCCTGCATGCGCCCTTTGGGCAATCCCAGGCGCAGCATGGTGGTCCGGTTCGGGTTGGGGGCGGCAGCCAGGCTGCGTTCGGTGTTGGTACGAATGTTCATGAGACCTTCCTTGGAGAGCCGGCGCCCCGGGAAGGCCTTGCAGTGGTGGGTCGTCAAGGGGAGGAGACGTCACCAACAACAAACGCCGACCCGAGGGCCGGCGTTTCTGATGTCGTGCGAAAATTCTATCTAGACTCGCAGCACGGCAGAATCGCCAACCCCGGGACAGGGATGGTGATGATGATGGCCGTGGTGGTGCCGCGAGGCGTAAATCATGTCAACCTTTCAGGCAGGGCGAAAGGCCCCGTTGCTGTAGAAGCTAGGGGAATTCTTCATGGTGTCAAGCTCAGGAGTGGCGGCCCCGTAAAATCCCAGGAAAAACCAGGGCATCCGAGCCCCAATTTCTTCTTGGAACCCTCTTTGCTCGGTGGCATAATGCCGGGGTGTCGAAAACATCCGTCGGCTTGGCGGGTGGTTGCATAGCTGGGAGGTCGGATGGTGCCGACGTTCCCGCGAACCAACCGAGCAAGGAGATTGAGCATGCGTAAATTCTTTCCCATCATGCTGGCCATCGTGGCCATGGGCATGTTGACCCTCAGTGGTTGCACCGATGCCGGTGATCCCGTTTTTCCTGAAGGCTCGACCATTCCCGTTATCATCACCGTCACCGACATGGTGGGCGGAGTGGACAACATGCATGTCAACGGCGCCTTGACCGGGGACAGCCCCGTGGCCATGACCCAGAAGGGTCTCGACTGGGAGGCGGAGATCGACGTGGCTGCCGCCGGTACCTACGGCTACGGCCTGTACACCGACGACGGCACCAAGGCGCTGGTCGAAGTGGTGGGCGGCCTGTCGGTGATCGTGGCTGAAGGTGGAAGCGTGTCCGGCGACACCGAGATTGCGCGCAATCCCGGAGCCGGCACCGGCTTCCGTCTGGTGGTCAACAACGGCAACCCCGCCTACGACAACATCAAGATCAAGGGCGCCATGAACGAATGGACCGCCGACATCACCGGCTACAACGCCGAGATGTCCGTGTTCTTCCTGGACGTGCCCGGCGACCTCGACGAAGGTTCTTACGAGTGGGGCGTGATCCAGGACGACGGGACCGAGTTCGGCATCTGGCTGCTGCCCGCCGGCCCCAACCTGAGCTTCGCCATCGATGCCCAGGGCAATGCGACGGGTGACCTCAGCTTCACCATCGCCTCGCCCCAGCCCGAGACCACCCTGACCTTCAACTGCGACATGAACAGCTTCGAGGGCAGCTTCACCACCGTGCACGTGCGTGGCAGCTATGATGGATGGTCCATGACGCCCACCGACCTGACCGATGATGACGAGGATGGCATATACACCGCGTCCGTGACCGTGGAGCAGAACGCGGAATACCTGTTCAAGTTCATCACCGACGGGTCCAACTACGAGAACGTGCCCTCTTCCTGCGGGGCCGACGATGGTTATGGCGGCTACAACCGCTCGATCAGCGTGGGGACTGACGCCGTGACGTTCACGGCGCCCTTCGGCGGATGCCCGGCCGGGAAGTAGTCCGGCAGGGAGACGAGGTCGTTATTCAGGCGGCTCCGGATTCTCCCCGGAGCCGCTTTTTTCGGGAAGCTGATGGAGGTCCCTCTCATGAAGAAAACATTGGCGCTGGCGCTGCTGGCTCTTCTGCTGGCCGGCCCGGTCCTGGCCGCGGACACGGTCCTTCGCATTCACTATCACCGTTTCGACGACAATTACAGCGGGTGGGGCATCCACCTGTGGAATGCCGTGGAGTGGGCCGATGGTGGGGTGTTCTTCATCGGGGAGGACCAGTACAGCTGGGACAGCCCTTACTTTCCCAGCGGGAGCGACAGTTACGGAGCCTACTGGGATATTCCCATCGTTTACCCCGATCAGGAGCTGGGCTTCATCATCCACGCCGGCGCCTTGAAGGATCCCGGCCCCGACCAGTTCTGGAGTGACTACGACACTCATCCGGAGATCTGGATCCTGTCGGGCTTCACCCAGATCTTCACCAGCGAACCCGACCCGGATATCCGGCTGATGAGCGCGGCCAGCAACGGTCAGCAGTCCATCACCCTGACCCTGGGACAAACGGCGGACCAGCTGGATGCCTTCCATGTTTTTCGCGGAGAAATCGAGCAGACCATCACCGGCCGCACGGCGACCACGCCTCAGTCAGTGTTGCTGACCCTCGCGGATCCCATCGACATCACCCAGCTTTACACGGTGTCCGATGACGTGGGCGGCAACGCGGTGGCGGTCCTGCACAACTTCGACGAGGAAGAATTTGTGTACGAAGGGGACGACCTGGGGGTGACCTATGGCCCCTCGGCCAGCACCTTCAAGCTGTGGAGTCCGGTGGCTGCGGCCGCCAGCGTGCGCATTTACGATAATCCTCACGGGTTCGATGAGTCGTACGACAGCTATCCCTTGACCCGACCCGACGACAGCGGCGTCATGGAAGTGACGGTGCCCGGTGACCTGCACGGTTTCTGGTATCTCTACGAGATGACCATTTACGGGGAAACCTGGCTGACTCCCGACCTGTACGGCACCGCCATGAGCAGCAACAGCCGCCGCAGCGCCATTGTCGATCTGGACCTCACCGACCCGGATGGCTGGGACAGTGACCAGTACCCCGACTTCCCCACCATGAACACCGTGATCTGGGAAGCGCACGTGCGGGACATCACCGCCAGCGCCGACTGGAATGGCACGGCGGCCGGCAAGAACAAGTTCGCCGGCGTCGTCGAGAGCGGGACCAGTCACCAGGGCAAGCCCACGGGCCTGGATTACATCGTGGACCTGGGGGTCAACACGGTGCAGATCCTGCCCATGTACGATTTTTCCAGCGTGGACGAGCTGAATCCCAGCAGTCGCAACTGGGGTTACGATCCCTACATCTACAACACGCCCGAGGGCAGCTACAGCA
>JAZBOO010000032.1:0-15703 GCA_036351155.1 Candidatus Krumholzibacteriia bacterium
GGTCCACCCCTGGCCGGCTATTTCCTCGGGAATGAGGTACTGAGAGGCATACTCGGTGCGCAGGCCGCCACCGGTGGGGTTGGTGTGGCACAGGGTACAGCTCTGGCCGTACTGGGCCGTGTACCGGGGAACGGCGTGGGCTTCCCCGGCCAGGATCAGGGGGGAAAGGCCACCCATCCAGAACAGGAAAGCCAGGGGCAAAGGGTGCCGCGGGAGGATGTGTTTCAGCTGTGGGATCAACTTGTGGTTCCTTTCGAATGCCGAGGGGTTGTCATTTGACGAGAGTGACCTTGGTGACCTGGGCCTCACCATTGGCCGTCCCAACCACGACATAGGGCCCGGCCGCCACCCTGTTGCCGGAGTTGTCCTCGCCGTCCCAGGTGAATTCGGGGCTCAGGATTGGGCCCTGGTGCAGGGTCCGGACCAACCTGCCTCGTAAATCGAAAACCTGCACCAAACCCTGGGCCGGACCCTGCAGACCGGAAAGGTGGATGACCGTCCGAGGATTGAAGGGGTTGGGGTAGGCAGAAATCTGAAATGACCCAGCCTCGGGAACTGCGGAAAGGCCCTGGAGAGCCAGCGCGTCGAGCCAGTCCGAAATGAGTGCGGGGGCCAGTTCCAAACCGGCCAGCGGGGTGGGGTCATCGTAATGTTCCGCCATCAGGAGCAGATCGTTGAACTCCGTGGCTCCGGACCGGTCGAAATCGCCGCCGGCCCAGACGGTGCCGGAAAGTCCATAGGAGTCGCTGATCTGCAACAGATCACCTGAGTTTACCTGGCCATCCAGGTCGGCGTCTCCGAAAGTCAGGGGCGAAAGGAGAACCAGAGCATTCTGATTACCCGAGATTGCCGTGGTCGCCACGCGGCGCGAATTGTCGATAAACCCCAGGGATGGCTCCCAGGAACTGAACGATGGTTCAAGAAGGGAGGCGTAGCCACTGACCAGGACATTCTCATCTTGGAATAGAACGCCGCCGGAGGCTGAAATATCGCCCAGATCATTGTTGTCATAGAATCCCACGTACCGCGAAGGAAGCTGGGCAGGGTTCACCGGCTGCCAGCCATCGTCTCCATTGAAGCGATAGGTCAAATAGTTCTCGAAGACCGTCGAGGCCAGGTCGGCAGCAGCCACGACTTCATCCCGGTTGTTGATGGCATAGGCCAGGACATTGGTGAAAGGGGTACCACCATGCGGAGCGGGAATACCGAGGTCGGTCACTTCCCCGGTGGCGAGGTCCATCATCAGCCCGCCGCCGACCACTTTGCCTTGGTTGTTCAGGTCGGTGGCCGTGGCCTGAAAGCCCAGTTCCCGAAGGTTGATGGGGTCTTCCGTGGGGGAAAACAGGAGACTGGGCCCGCCCATGAAACCCTGGATCCGGACAAAGCCCACCATCTGGCCGGCGTCGTTGATCGCTGTCACCTGACCGCCGCTGGTGGCCATCTGCTGGCCCAAGGCGGGGACCGTTGCGGGATAATCGAGAAGCTGGGGCTGATAGGTCCCATCGGTTCCACGGATCCAGAAGGCGGGGGCTCCGGAGTCCCAGGCAAAACCGTTGCCGGAAATAGTTCCCACCACAGTACCGTCCGAGTTGACATCCATGGCCAACCCCGCCATCGCCCCCTCCGGCAGGGGGAGGATTACCAGTCCCTCATCCAGGGTGGCCACGAAGGGGTGACTGACCCCGTCGATCACCTGATAGCCTACCAGGTGGCCTGCATCACTGGCTCCGAGGGGCTGGGTGGTCACCTCAAAATTGGCGATAGGGTCGACCCGGTAGGTTGGCACCTGGGCGGAACTCCCTGGTACCAAAGCGGCGTTGACCACCAAAAGGGCGCACCATATAATCAATTTTCGCATCAGGATTCCTTTCGCAGGTGAATGACGTGGATTGAAGGTGACATAAATTGTCCTCTTTGACTGTGACCTCAGTCACCAAGTGCCATTTTTTTACGGTCCCAGATGAGGGACAGGGAGCGGGCCTCAAGAATGTTCGGTTTTTCTCCTCCGATTGTTCCCCAGTTCATCCAGGATCAGGTAGGCCGGTGCGGGCAAAGAGTGGTTCTTGAACCAGGAAGCCATTTCCTGACACCCGGCGCTGAGGTTGATCTCTTTGCCCTGGTCGAAAATGGAAACTTGCGGGTTTTTTCATCAGGGATGGAAGGACGGGAGATCACCCTTTACACCGTCGAACCCGGCGAATGCTGTCTGATCAACGTGTTGTGTTTGATCTCGGGAATGAACAGTCCGGCCTTTGCCATGGCGGAAGATGTGGTAACGGCGATGGCCTTTCCCAGGACCCAGTTTCTCGCCTGGATTGCCGAACGTGAGGACGTGCGCCAGTTCGTTTTTGGAATCATGGCGGGCCGGGTCACCGGGATGATGGCGCTGGTCGAGGAAGTTGCTTTTCAGCGATTGGATTGTCGACTGGCGGCTTATCTGCTCCAGAAAGGCCTTGGTGGGGACAGGCTGGTCATGACCCATGAGGCCATCGCCTCGGACCTGGGGACCGCTCGTGAGGTGGTCAGCAGATTGCTGAAAGCCTTTGAACGGCAAGGAGCGGTTTCTCTTGGCCGGGGTTTCATCACCCTGAATGAGCGCATCATTCTGGAGAACCTCACAGACTGACCCCCCCATGGTTCCCCCATAAAAAAACCTGCAGAACAGGCGCTCTGCAGGTTGCTCAATCGGGGTTCGTGGCTACGCGAAACTGGCCAGAGCCTCGTCCCGGGTGCCATACACCTCGAAAATATTTTCCAGCTGGGAAATGTAGAAGATGCTCAGCACCCGCTCCTTGACCGAGCAGACCTTCATGACGCCATCGGCCGCCTTGATGCTGTGGAAACCGGAAATGATGATGCCCAGCCCGGTCGAGTTGATCCAGGGCACCCCGGAGAAATCCAGGATCACGTTGCGGAAATCCTTCTCCAGGACATCGGTGACTTCGGCCTTGAACTTGTCATGGTCGGGGCCGCCCATGATCTTGCCGGACAGTTCAAGAACCATGGTTTCGCCCTGGGGATTCTGCTTGATCTTCATCGTTTCTCCTTAAAAGTGATCAGGTCAGAGCGTTGTACAGACGCCGCTTGATTTTCTTCGTCGGTGTTTTTTCGAACTCTTCGTAGAGAACCTTTAGCTTTGCTATCTGGGCGAAGCCGGGCAGGCGCTGATTGAGCTGCTGGCGGTTGCTCTCCATCAGGACCTCGACCTGTTGTCCGCGGAGGCAAGCCCGGTCCACCGACTCCAGGTCCGGATAAACCAGAGCCACCAGTTTGCCCTCGCTGTCTATGATAAGGCTTTCTTCGACACAAGGCATATTGTTCAGCTGGGATTCGATCTCCTCGGGGTAAACATTCTGCCCCGAGGCGGTCAAGATCATGTTCTTGGACCGGCCCGTCAGGTAGAGAAAACCCTGGTCGTCCAGATGTCCCAGGTCGCCGGTCAGCAGCCAGCCGTCGGGGTCGATGGTGGCCTTGGTGGCCTCCTCGTCCAGGTAATAGCCGAGCATGCGGTTCTCGCCCCGCACCTGGACCTCGCCGATGCCGGTTTCCGGATGGGCTCCCGCGATGCGGCATTCAAGATAGGGAATCACCTTGCCCACACAGCCCACCGGCGGATTGCCGGCATTGACGGTGTAGCTGATCAAGGGACCGCACTCGGTCATGCCGTAACCACAGGTGATGTTCAGGCCGATGGTGCGGAAGAAGTTTTCCACATCCTTGTTCAGGGCCGCCCCGCCAATGACCATCTCCTTGTAATTGCCGCCGAACACCTCGTAAATCTGATCGCGGATCTTGCGGTAGACGATGCTCCGCAGCCCGGGAATCTTCAGCATGAACTGGATCCGTGGAGTTTCCAGCACAGGCTTGATCTTGTTCTTGTAGATCTTCTCGATGATCAACGGCACCGACATGACCACCGCCGGCTTCAGCTCCTCGAAGCACTTCAGCAGCACCTTGGGGGTGGGCACCTTTTCGATGAAGGTGATGTGGCAGCCGGCGTCCAGCGGGGCCAGAAAGTCGAAGGCACACCCGAAGGCGTGGGCCAGAGGAAGGAACGAAACGATGTTGTCCCCGGGCTTGAGGTCGACCATGTCATTGAAATAACGCACGTTGGCAATCAGCGAGTTTCCGTTCAGCATGACGCCTTTGCTGAATCCCGTGGTGCCCGACGTGTAGACAATGGCCGCCAGATCACCATTGCTGATCTCCGGAAAAACCAACGTTTTGGCCGACAGGCGGTCGTTGAACTGGGCTTCATAGTGCGCGTCGGCGCCCTTGATGGCCTTCTTGATCTTGTCGTCCTCGGTGAAGAAGACGGAAAAGTCGCTGATTCTCAAGATGGCCTTGAGCGAGGGCATCTTGTCATCGTTGATGCCATCGTAGATGGGATCGGAAACAAACAGCAGGGAGCACTCGCTGTGACGCACGATGTGCTCGATCTCACCGGGCGAGAAATCGGGCAGGATGGGCACGATGACCGCCCCATAACTGACGGTCGCCAGGTAGGTGACGCCCCAGTGCGAGGAGTTGCGGCCGCACAACCCGATGCGGTCGCCGGGTTTGATCCCGCACTTCTCGAACAGGTGGTGGAGCTTGAAAATGCGGTGGGCCACATCGCCATAGGTCAGCGTCAGGTCCCGTCCCTCATCGCTGAAGCACGGCACTTCCCAGTGGTTGCGCAGAGCCGCGGCCACGGTCTGGACGAAATTCTCCTTGAGCATTGCTCTCCTGTCTGCGGGGCCTCGGTTTCTCGCTTCTGGACCGATGCACTATAACCCAGAAGTCCGGAGGCCACAATACGGGGTTCAAGCCCGACGCCGGGGCTTCAGCCGGGGAAAGAAACGGGGCACCTGCTGCCTGTAGTCCGCATAAACGGGGCCAAGTTCCTTCAGCAGTTTTCGTTCTTCAAGTTCGGTTCCCAGCAGGGTATAGGCCAGGAAAACGGCACGCCACACCAGGTTCACGTCGGTGTAGGGCAGGCCGAACACCAGCAGGATCAGGGTGCCGGTGTACCAGGGGTGCCGGATGACTCCCAGCACGCCGGCCGTGGAAAAGGCCGGCGGAGTGGGCTCGCGTCCCGCCTGATGATCGGTCACTTGCCGCAACCCCAGGAAGGCCCGGCCGTCAAAGGCACGAGACCCCAGAATGAACAGGACCACGGCTTCCAGCAGCCCCACCACCCGGATCACCTGCCAGAGTCCGGACCATTCCCATACGGTGGCCGCCGGCAGGCCGTTCACCCACCAGAACCAGACCGCCAGACTGAGGGAACTGGCGACCACATAAACAATTCGGCCATACGGAGCACAGGCCGGCACCCGGCGGCAAACGGTGTCCCGCCACAGGTGAGTGATGAAGAAACTGTGAAAAAAGCACCAGACTGCCGTGGCCAAGGCCACCTGCAAGTACAGGTTCATGGTTGCCCCTTTATCGTGCTGGTCCTTATTATCACAAGATCAAACAAATCCATTCTAGAGGGAGATGGGTCATGCGACAACTTGCCACCTGTACGGTTTTGGCTGGGCTCTGGCTGCTGATCATGGGCTCTATTTTGGGGGCCACTCCAGCCGCCGCCTGGGAGGAACCCGCCCACTGGGCTCGCATCGGCACGGTTCAGCAATGGATGGACATGGACGCCCGCTTTTTTCGCCGCCTGGACGACAGCCGTTTCGTCGACCGGTCCCAGTTCCGCCTGGATCAGGTTGAGCACTACGAGAAGACCCGCCTTTACGGTGGAGAGCTCGCCGCGGTGAGCGTGGAGGACTTCTACGCCCTGGACTCCGACCAGCAAGCCCACCGGGCCAGCCTGGCCCAGGGAAAACTGGTCTACGTGGAACGCTATCTCCAGCGGGTCCAGACCCAGATTCAGCGCTTGCGCGAGAATCTGTCCTCCGGCTGGGGCGATGGCGTTTCCGACGTCACCGTTCTGGCCGATTGCATGGCCCGTCTGGGCGATGCCGTGGGCCTGGATCCCAGCAATCCCTACTCCTGGCATCTTCAGGCTTACTTCACAATGTGCGCCGGCGACGAGACGCGTTCCCGCCAGTACCTCGATGGTGCCGAGGTGGCCCTGGCCCGTGTTCCGGCGGACCAGTTGACCGAAATCAGGGGCCGGGTGGCCCTGGACCAGGCCTGGTTAGCGCGCACCCGAGGCGACTTCGAAGAGGCCCTGGCCCAGCTTGACCGGGCCGAAAACCATCTTGGCCGCCACATCGAAACCCACTTGTTGCGTGGTCTGATCTATGCCCAGACCGGCCGTCCTGTCGAGGCCGGAGAAATAGCCTCTCGTCTCCGCAAGGTGGAGGTCCGGCGCTTTCCCACCAGCCAGCGCTCCTCCGATTTCGGACCGGAGCTGGAAGATCCCGCCAGCTGGTCCACCAAGCCCAGCGATTACATGTCTGCCTGGATCACGGCGCTGTCCTTGCTGTACGAAGGCGATCGTGAGCACGCCGCCTCTGCTTTCGGGACTTTCAACCTCAACGACATGTACCGTCAAGGCTGGCGCTTCTGGAACGAGGCCGGGCTGATCTACGAGATGACGGGCCGCCCCCAGAACGCCCTCGAAGCCTGGAACACGGCCCGCATGAGCCGCCCCTGGCTACGGAACATGATCTACAAACCCTACGATCTGGCCCTGGGCATCCTCACTGCCCACGAGTCGCGGGTCCCCTACATGCTGGGCTATGACCGCCATTTTATCAGTGGCAGCCGCCTGGCCTATGGCGCCAGTCTGGTGGGGCGGGCGGGTGCTGCCGCGACCCCCGAAGAAAAACAGGAATGGGCCTCGCGCGCCCTGGATGAGCTGGCCATTTGCCGCCGCACGGGGATCTATCCCGGCCAGGCCTCGGTCCTGAGGGGCCATGTTTACTATTTGCTGGGCGATATCGCATCCAGCATTTCTGAACTGGAAACGGCCGTCTTGCTCCTCGAGAAACAGGGCGATGACCAGATCCAGCTGGCGGTCATGAAAGACCTGGCCGCCCTGCTGCACAACAGCCAGAACGGGAACCGGCCAGAACTTCTCAAGCAAAGCGGCAACAGCCGCGGCCGCTGGGAACCCGATGCTGAACCGGATCGACGCCGCCAGCAACTGGCCTCGCAGCTGGCCAATCACCCGGGCGACGACCGTCTGATCCTGGAAATGGCCCGGTTCGATATCCGGCACGACCGTCCACAGGAAGGCCGCCTTCTCCTGGAACAGCACGACCGGCTGGCCAGCACCAACGAGGCGGTGAGCCTGAAGCTGGAGGCCGACCGCTTGCTGGGCCGCACGGAGCTGGCCCTGAATCTGCTGGACCGGCTGGACAGCGGAACAGCCGACCACTTGAACCAGGCGGGAGTATGGTCACTGGTCGGTTCGATCTGCCTGGAACAAGGGTTCCCGGCACAGGCCCGGCGCGCCTGGACCCACGCGCTCGAACTGGACCCGGAAAACCAGGGCCTGCGCATGCAATTGCGGGTGATGGGAGACTGACCTCCCGAGTCTAGTTTTCCCGGAGTACGTACTCGTCGTACTCGATCTCGAACCGCAGCTTGTGATTGGCCTCCTCGTGGGCCAGTTCCAGGAACAGGTTCTTGATGTCCTGGCTCTCGGCGCGATTTGCCAGATCGGTGTACAGGCGGAAGGCCTGCTTTTCCTGCTTCATGGCAAACAGCAGGATATCCTGGTAGCTGGGCTTCTCCGACAGCTCAATGTCGTTGGCATAGTCGACGATTTTCAGATCCTGCACTTCTTCACGCGCGTCGATCACCAGCTTGCCCGCCTTGACCATCTCGAGCTTGGATTTGTGGCCCCGCTCCTCGTCAGCGAAGGACAGGAACAGCTGTCGGTTGTGCGTGCTCTGGGCCCGCTCGGCAATCTCCGTGTACAGATCGACGGCTTTTTGCTCCATGTCGATGGCGTAGTCCAGGATTTCCTCGATGTTGCTCAGATCGCTCATTTTCAGACCCCGCGGAAAAGTGAGAATAGACACCTGACTCCCCCGCATAATAATGCACCGGGCCGGGTGAAGGCAATAAATGGGTCAGGGCTGTGCCATAAGTGGCCGGCAGTTCTCCCACTCTGCCGTTCTCTCGGTGCGCCAGGGCATGGCAGGCGCTGCACAGCATGGTCAGATTCTCGGGGGCGTTGGTCCCGCCACGGGCGCGGGGGATGATGTGGTGGATTTCGAGGTAGTGGTTATGGTGGCAGCCCGGGGTCTGGCAGCGGTGGCGGTCACGGGCCAGCACGAGCCGCCGGGTTTTCGGGGGAATGGTGGTGCGGTTGGGGTGGCCAGGCTCACTGATCTGGGCGTCGCATGAGATCCGCTCGGTTTCCTCAGGCGAAAGGGTGAGCTCGCCGCGCGCGGTTTGCACCGTGGCCTTTTCACAATCCGGGCACTGGTGCACGTGGATCTGGACCGGGGGCGCGGCGGAGTTTTCCAACGGGTTGGAAATACCCGATTGCATCAAAGCCAGAAGCGCTTCCACCTTGTCCCCGGGCAGCCCGCCCTGCTTGCGCAGCTTCTCCCACAGCGCTTCGTAGCGGGCCAGCTGGGTGGGCGTCATTTCCAGAGTGACGCGCTGAGAAACCACCGCGGTCGGCAAGGTCTCTTCAGGCAGGAAGGATTCCTGCCTCTTGGCCACCTCGGCCGCCTTGCGCCTGGCCTTCTTTGCGGCATCCTTCAGCTGGGTGCGCGACTTGGTCAGTGCCAGATCGACCCACTCCTTCTCGTTCTCCGGGCTGGCCACGCTCACGATGGTTCTGGTCCGCGCATAGCCGAGCTTCCCCTCCTCGACCTTCTTCTTCACAGCCGGCAGCTCATCCAGCTTTTCACAGATCTTCAGGAAGTCGTAGGCCTTGCTCTGGCTCCAGCCCAGTCCCTCTTGGGCATACAGCAACATGGAGGAGTACCCCAGGTCATAGTACAGCTTTCGCCGGTGAATCTCGCCGAACCAGAGAATGGCGTTCTGGCGGGCCATTTCCATGGCGTGGCTGGCTTTTTGGAGGTGGTGGTGAGCTTTCTTGGCCGGTAATCCCTTAATAAACGTCAGCATAGCGCTATCCTTGATTTTGTGCCTGTGGGAGGCTAGATCAATATAGCGAAAAAAAAACAAACAAGCAAAGAAAAAAACACAAAACCATCAAGTCGCGGAAAAAGCCACATTTTCCAACCCGTTGGAAATTTCAACTCTTCCCATTGCAGCGGCTTACCGCGCCTTCCGCCACGCCTTTTCCGCCGGACCCACGATGCGCTCCCACACCTTCTCGGGCGAACCTTCCCCATCGACGGCCGTGACTTTCCGCTGCTTGGCGTAGAAGTCGACCACGGGCTGGCAAATCTTTTCATGCTGCTCCAGCCGGTGCACGATGGTGGCGGTTTCCAGATCGTAGCTCATGCGGCGGTCGGTTTTGCCGCGCTCGTCCAGCCGCTTGATGAGCTCGAGAGTGGGGCACCGGATGTCCAGCACGAAGCTGACGGAGGAGTGGATCTTGCGCAGCAGACCGTCCAGGATATAGGCTTGCACCAGAGTGCGCGGAAATCCCTTGAAGATGAAGCCGTTGGCGCCGGGATTCTTGCTGATGTGTTTTTCGATGAGCTTGATCACGATCTCGTCGCCCACCAGATCGCCCTTGTCCACCAGGGCCTGGACTTCCCGCCCGATGCTCGACCCCTTCTGGATCTCCTCCTTCAGCATCTCGCCGGTGGACAGGTACACCAGGTTGTATTCGCGGGCCAGATTGCGGGCCTGGGTGCCGCGTCCCGCCCCGGGATACCCCAGCAACACCACGTTGAACAGCACCTTGCGCAGTTCCTTTTCGATGACCTCTTCGATCTTGGCGTTGATCTCCTCGATGGTCCCCTCACCGGGAATGGCAAAATACAGCCCCTGATCCTTGTAGAACTGGGCCACGGGCGCCGTCTTCTCTTCATATTCTTTCAGGCGGTTCTTGATCACCTTTTCGGTGTCGTCGCTGCGGCCGCTGGTCTTGGCGCGGTGCAGCAGGCGCTTGAACGATTCCTCGGGCGAGACCTCGAGGCTGAGCAGGCAGGTCAACGAGGTGTGCATTTTCAACAGCACACCTTCCAGGATGTAGGCCTGCACGAAGGTCCTTGGAAAACCGTCGAACAGGAATCCGGCCGCGTCGGGATTGGTGGTGATCTTTTTTTCGATGATCTGGACGATGATCTCGTCCGAGACCAGCCCACCCCGCTCGATGATGGATTTGGCCGCCAGCCCCAGCTCGGTACCCTCGGCAATTTCCTGGCGCAGGATGTCACCGGTGGCGATGTACACCAGGTTGTGCTTTTTCATCAGGAGTTCGGACTGGGTGCCTTTGCCGGCGCCGGGCGCGCCGAAGAGAGCAATGTTCAGCATGACAATACCTCCGTAGGGGAATTGTCGGCCAAGTGCGGGCCCAGGCAAAGTATTAATTCGGAGGTATTTATTCGGAAGGATCCAGCTCGAGAGGCGCGGGCTCCCAGACACCGGCGCCTGGCAACAGCACGGCCGCCCGCGGATGCACCGGGGCCAAGGCGAGCAAGGACACGGGCATCTGGGAGAACCAGAGGTGGGCGGGACATCCTGCACGGCAATCGCTGGCGCCAAAACCGGGGGCCAGCACCGTTCCGCCTATCTGGTACTGCACCAGACGATTCAGTTCACATTCGGTCAGCCCGGCATCGGCCGGGATCAGCACCGCGCCCACCGGCTCGGAATCCAGCGCCGTGGACAGATAGTCCATGTGCCAGTGCACCTTCTTCTTCAGGCTCCAGTGCCGCTCCACCCGCTTGTGCAAGGCCCGACTGGCCGAGCCCACATACATGTACCAACCGGCCGCAAAATGAAAACGGCCGAGGGCGCCGACCTGGATGAAGTCGGCGGTCCTCAGCCGCATCAGAAAGACGTACAGCCCGCTGTCGAAGACCTCGCAGTTTCCGCAGCGGGTGTTCGTCTGGTCGCTCATTTCAGGCTGTTCCGGACCTGATTTTCCACACCACCGGCAATGACCACTTCCTGCACGGGAGTGCCCAGCGGGGTGAATGAAAAATCATTTCCCCGCCAGCTGATGACCGAGCGGGCGAAGTCCAGGTTCAAGGGCTCGTCGCCCACCACGGTGCGCACCCCCGACTTCTCTTGTTCTGCATAATGCGCACGCATCGCATCACTCAAGGCGGGGCATTCCACGCAGACAAACCCGTTGTTGATGGCGTTGCGCAGGTAAGTCTGGCTGTAGCTGCCGGCGATGACCAGCTTGATGCCCGCGGCCTGCAGCGCCGTGGCGGCCTGCTCGCGCGAACTGCCGGTGCCGAAGTTGTAGCCGGCCACCACCACGTCGCCATCCTGCACCAGGCCAGCAAAGGCAGGATCGTAGTTCTCCATCACCACTTCGGCCATCTTCTCGCGCGTGATGTCCTCACGGTAGGTGTAGTCCTTGCTGTAGATGCCGTCGGTGTTCAGGTTGTCCGTGGGCAGGAACAGCACGCGGCCTTCGTGGCCGGCGGGGAATCCGTCCAGGATGTCCACGGCGGCTGCGGCGCCACCGGTGGCAGCAAATTCCCGGTGCGCGCGCGCGGGCACGGTGTCCTGCAGGTCCAGATCATCGGGCCCGGTGATGAACCCGGCCAGCGCACTGGCGGCCACCACGGCGGGGCTGGCCAGGTAGGCCTCGGCCTCGCGGCTGCCCATGCGGCCGCGGAAGTTGCGGTTGGTGGCGGAGATACCCACCTCGCCATCTTCCAGCAAACCGGTGCCCAGTCCGATGCACATGCCGCAACCGGGCGGCAGAGCGATGGCGCCGGCATTGACCAGCTTGCCCCACACGCCCGATTCCTCGGCCTGCTTCTGGATGGGCTCGCTGGCCGCGGCGATGTACAGTTCCACGCCCTCGGCCACCTTCTTGCCGTCGACCACGGCGGCGGCCTGCTCGATGTCACTCAGCCGGCTGTTGGTGCAGCTCACCAGGTAGGCCTTGTTGATGGCCTTCTTCTGCTTGTGCATCTCGGCCAGCGAGGTCATGACCTGCACGGAGTGGGGCCCGCTGATGTGCGGTGTCACCTTGTCCAGGTCGAGGGTGATCTCGGCGGCGTAGACGGCGTCGGCGTCGGACCGCGGCGGATCGTTCCGCCAGCCGGCCAGAGCCTCGTCGGTGATGCGCGTGGTGTTGCCGTTCTTCTTCAGCCAGGCCTGGCGCTCTTCCATGTACTTGACCGTCACCGCATCCACGGGGAACCAGCCCGCCAGGGCACCCCACTCGGTGGTCATGTTGCTGATGGTCAGGCGTTCATCCATGCTCAGGTGAGCCACGCCGCTGCCGCCAAACTCGATCACGGCGTTCAGGACCTCGCCCTGATTGTACAGGCCGCACAGGGTGATGATGACGTCCTTGCCGGTGACGCCGGTGCGCAGCTTGCCGTCCAGGTTCACCTTGACCGTGCGCGGCACCTGCCACCACACCGTGCCCAGAGCCCACAGGGCCGCCGCATCGGTGCGCACCACCGGGGTACCCAGGGCGCCCAGGGCGCCGTAGGTGTTGCTGTGGCTGTCGCTGGCCACGCAGAAGCCACCCGGTTGCACATAGCCCTCTTCCACCATGATCTGGTGGCCGATGCCCCGGCCGGCGGGATAGGCGTCCACCCCGTTTTCGGCGGCGAACTCTGCGATGGCCCGGTACTTCTCGAGGTTGCTGTCGCTCAGGTCCTGGATGTTGTGATCCAGGGTGAAAACCGGTTGCCGGGGATTCTTGATCCTGGGCACACCCAGGCCGCGGAACTTGCCCATGACGGCCGAGGTGTTGTCGTGGGTCATCACGTGATCGGGAACCAGGGTGACGTAATCACCGGAGCGGACTTCATGGTCGGCCTTCAGGCCAACGGCATGTGCCTGGACGATTTTTTCGATGACGGTCTGGGCCATGACTTCTCCTGGGTTTTCACCGGAAAAGGGGTTTGGTCCGGGGCCTCCGGGCAGCCCCCAAGGGGGTTTGAGCACAATCTAGTACCTGGCCAGGCGGGTGCAAAGCAGGCAATGGGCCCATCGCACCGAATTCCCCCCAAGCTGCTGGTAATTGACAGTTTCGCCTGCCGGGTCTTTACTTGGGCCCATGGCGATTTATAACCCAACGGAGGACCCATGATGAGGAAGATGTGGTGGGCGGTAATAGCTCTGGCGGTGACCGTGCTGGCGGTGCCGGCCATGGCTCAGATGTATCAGACGGTGGAACAGGATCAGGCCCAGTTGCTCCAGGACGGACCCGGCCGCCTGTACTGCCCCAACTGCGGCATGCATCTGGTGAAATTCTACCGCACCGGGCATGCCCTGAAGCAGCCCGACGGACACCTCGACCAGTACTGTTCGCTGCACTGCCTGGTCGAAGCAAATCCCCAATCGGTGATCGGCGCCCAGGTGGTGGATCAAGTCAGCCTCCAGTTCATTCCGGCGGCCGAGGCCACCTACGTGGTGGGCAGCGCCAAGCCCGGCACCATGACCATGAAGAGCAAGTATGCCTTCGCCGACTCGGCCCAGGCTCAGGCCTTCGCCGCCGAGCATGGTGGCCAGGTGATGGATTTCGCGGCCGCCCTCGAGATCGCCAGCGGTGGCCTGGCCATGGAAAACGAGAAGATCGGCGCCAAGCGCGCGCAGATGGCGCAGAAGGGGGAGAAGGTTTTTCAGACCTTCCTGAGCGATCTGGAATGGCCGGCATTCGACTCCATCGCCAGTGCGAAAACCTTCGTGGCTCAGACCCCGGCGGGCAGCCGGCTGAAGGACGATCAGCTGCAGGCGGTGGCGCTCTATCTGACCGGTCGGGGAAATGGGGCCGCCAAGGCGGGCCCTGCGATCACCGTGCCCGAAAAGGCCAAGTGCCCGGTGTGCGGCATGTTCGTGGCCAAGTACCCCAAGTGGGCGGCGTCTCTGACGCGTGCCGAGGGTGAAGTCTTTTACTTCGACGGGGTCAAGGACCTGATGAAGTTCGTGTTCGATCCCCAGGCCTACCATGTGGCCGGGAAGGTCCAGGACAGCGACACCATCCTGGTGACCGATTTTTACAATCTGGGCGCAATCGATGCCCGACAGGCCTTCTACGTGGTGGGCAGCAATATTTACGGGCCCATGGGCAACGAACTGATCCCATTTGCCACCCGCGCCCAGGCCGAGGTCTTCCTGAAGGATCACAGCGGAGACCAGGTTGTGACGTACAGCGAGATCACCCCCGAGCTGGTGCGCCAGCTCGACCAGTAACGGAAAGGTCCGTCATCACGTCACTTTCCCGGGCATATCTGCTGGCCTTGAGCGTGCTGCTGATGTGTGGTGTGGCCGTGGTGTTCCATGCGCGGGAAGCTGGCCGCAACCCTCGTCTTCGGCAGGTGGTGGCTGTGACGGGATTGCCGGGCCCGGCGGTGTCCTGGTCCTACCTCGAATCCCGCTTCCTGATTGATCCCGTCCCGGGTGTCACGGTGCACCCGGCTCTGCCCCCACTGGACCAGGCGGGGTTTGCCCATGGGCGCTAGGGCCTTCGTCAACTTCCTGTTCCTGATCCTGCATCGGCACCGCGCGGCCCACGCAGGCGTGTTCGTGCTGGGGGCGCTTTTGGCCGCCATTCTGGCCGCTGTTCTGATGCTGACCCGTGCCGTTCAGGACGATCTGCACACCACCCTGGCGATGCAACCGGACATCGTGGTGCAGCAGGTGCGCGGGGGAAAACAGGTGGATCTTCCCGCGGCCTGGGCCTCGGATTTCGCCCTCCTGCCCGGTGTGCGCGCGGCGGTTCCCCGGGTGTTCGGCCGCTACTTCCATGAACCCAACGGCGTGTATTTCACGGTGGTGGGAGTGGACTTCTTTGCCGAGCAGGCGGGAGCAGATCTGGGCGCGCTGATCGATGGGCTGGACCTGCGGGCCTTCCTGGACGAACCCAGCCTGGTGGCAGGAGCCGGGGTGCGTCAGTTCCTGGACCAGAACTTCTACAATGACAGTTACACCTTCAAGACACCCCAGGCGGTCAGTGTGGAGGTGAAGGTGCTGGCCACCTTGCCCGAGGCCGCCGGTCTGGTGGGCCACGACCTGGTGATCATGGACATCGACCTGGCCCGGCGCATCCTGGGTATGGCCGGGGACCGGGCCACCGACATTGCCCTGAGCGTGCCCAATGAGCTGGCCACCGACGCGGTGATGGGCAAGCTCATTCAGAGGCACTACGACATCCGGGTGATCCAGAAGAAGGAGCTGGCCACGGCCTACGACAACCTGTTCAACTTCAAGGGCGGGGTGTTTCTGCTGCTGTGGCTGGTCAGCCTGGCGGCCTTTGTGCTGGTTCTGTATCAGCGGTACAGCCGGATCAGCGGGGATGAGCGGCGGGAGATTGGCATCTTGCGCGCCACCGGCTGGAGCATTGGCCAGGTCATCAACCTGAAGCTGGCCGAGAATGCGGTGGTGGGCCTATCCGCCTGGCTGCTGGGCACCTGCCTGGGCTACGTGTATGTGTTCTTCCTGCAGGCGCCGGGTCTGGCCCAGGTTTTCATGGGGATGGGCAACCTGCCGGTGGCCCTGCCCTTGACGCCCACGCTGGCGCTCGACCGTCTGGTTCTGCTTCTCCTGTTCTACCTGGTGCCCTACCTGGCCGCGGTTCTGGTGCCGGTGTGGAAGCTGGCCGTGACCGAGCCGGTGGAGGTCATGAAATGATCCTCCTGCAGGGCGTGGACAGGATTTACAACGCCGGCCGACCCGA
>JAZBOO010000033.1:0-2655 GCA_036351155.1 Candidatus Krumholzibacteriia bacterium
CAAGAAGGAGAGCATGATGAAGATTCTGGTCGTGGACGATTCGAGGGCCATGCGCCGCATTGTTTCTCGAACTATCCGGCAGGCCGGGTTCACCGGGCATGACATCGTAGAGGCCGAGAACGGGCAGGAGGCCCTCGAGGTTGCCAAGGCCGAAAAACCCGATCTGATCCTTTCCGACTGGCACATGCCGGTCATGACGGGGATCGAGTTCCTGAGTGCGCTGAACGCCGAGGGTCTGGAAATTCCCTTCGGATTCGTGACCTCGGAGAGCACCAAGGAAATGGTCGATCAGGCCACCGAAGGTGGAGCCATGTTCCTGCTGGCCAAGCCCTTCACCGCGGATGACATGGCGCAGGTTCTGGGAGCGTTTGTTTCGTGATCATCGCAAGACGCAGCCGTGGAGTCGAGGACCCCACCGACCTGATGACCAAGATGGAAGCCTTGAAGGAGGCCGTGGACGCCGCCATTCAGACTTTCGACGTGCAGTTCGGGATGGAGATGGTTCCGGATGGGATGCCTGGTACGCCCGATCCGACCGATGTGCTTTACGGCAGCACCATTGCCCTGACCAACACCCAGATCAACTATCAATTTGCCTGCGTGTTTCCTGAACAAACGGCCAAGGGATTGACCCGCGTCCTGTTTGGCATGGAAGAGGATGAAGATCCTCCCATGGAGGACATGGGCGATGCCTTGAATGAACTTCCCAACGTGGCCGCCGGAGTCTGGAAGGCCATGCGGGAAAAATCCGCCGGGGAACAGTATCAGCTGGGTTTGCCCATTTTTCTCAAGGGCAACAGCTGGATCACCTACTTTCCCCGAAAAGTCAACGCTGTAGCTCAGAAGTTGAAAGGTCCTGATGGGATTGTCCTGCAGGTTATTCTGATCTGGTGCTACAACGAAAATGCTGGAGGCTGTCAGCTGATGACGACGCATACCGATGATATTACTGCGGTGAAGGGAAACAGCGTTCCCGCTCAGGTTCTCAAGGAGGCCGTCAAGGCCGTGGTGGACACCTGTTCCATCCAGATGGATCTGAACCTGGAAGTGCAAGACAATCCTACGGACCCCCGCCAGGCCGACGTGGAATATGGCAGCAGCATTGCGCTGACCGCCGAGAACGGCGGCTGGAATCTGGCGGTCATGGCCAACAAGCCGGGCTGTGAAGAACTGACCCGGGCCCTGTTTGCCATGGAGTCCGACGAGCATCCCGAGATGGAAGACATGGCCGATGCCATTGGCGAGATCGCCAATGTCGCCGCCGGAGTCCTGAAAGCCAGCCGCGCCAAAGCTGGCCAGGCGTGTCAACTGGGTCTCCCCCTGTTCCTCGAAGGCAAGAGCTGCATCGAGTTCTTCGCCAGCGGTATCCAGGGCATGGCGCAGACCGTTTCGGGGCCCAATGGGTTGGAGGCCCACGTGATCATCATCTGGCAGGAAGGATAGCCGGTCGTGACACTCATGTTACCCGAAACCAGGGACATCATGGAGCTTGTCGAGCTTTTGATCGACGAGAAACCCGTGTTCAAGAAAGGCCAGGGCTGGGATCTGACAGAGCCCAACCCCGGAGCCTACATCACGTTCCTGCAGGGACGCGACAACGCCGTCGAAGGTGCCATCATCACCGATCTGGCGGCTACCCTGTATATCGGAGGCAAGCTCATCCTCTTGCCCGAGGCCAGCTTGAAAGATCAGTTCAAGGGCGGCCAGGCCGACGAGCCTGTGGTCGAAGCCCTGAACGAGGTCATCAACAATTTGCGCACCCTGTACAACAATATCGATCTGAATCCTCACGTGGCCCCGACCCAGACCTTCCCTTACCAGGTCCCGGGACCGGACGATTTCGTGGCGTGGATCCTCAACCCATCCCGCCGGGCCGACTACGTGGGTGAAACCAATTTTGGACCGGCCACCATGACGCTGATTGCTCCCTGATTGACACGTTGACAGCCTGACAAGAAAACGCCCCCCGGTGACCAGGACCGGGGGGCTTTTCTCTGCAGAGCGATGGATCAGACAGGGACGCGGCTGAAGGCCTGGCAAACGCGGGAGGATATTTTTCCCAGGGGTGCGATCTCGTGGTGGGCCCCCCGTTCGATGACCTCGCGGGGCATGCCGAACACAACACACGACTGCTCGTCCTGGGCAATGTTGTAGGCTCCGGCCGCCTTCATGTCCTCCATACCGGCGGCTCCATCGCGACCCATGCCGGTCAAGATGACCCCCACCGCATCGCTCCCCGCGGCCTTGGCCACGGTCTTGAACAGCACGTCCACCGAGGGCTTGTGCCGGCTGACCAGAGGTCCGTCCCGCAGTTCGATGCGGTAGCGGTTGCCCACTCGCTGTACAAGAAGGTGCCGGTCACCAGGGGCGATGAACACCAGTCCCGGCTCCAGGAACTCGCCGCCCTGCGCCTCGCGCACGGTGACCTGGGACATCCGGTCCAGACGTTCGGCCATCTGGGTGGTGAACCCGGGAGGCATATGCTGCACCACCACGGTACCGGGAGCGTCCGGCGGCAACGTCGAGATGACCTGGGACAGAGCTTCGGTCCCTCCCGTGCTGGCCCCGATGGCCAGCAGCTGGCGGGGGTTGCCCTTGGCTTTCAGCTGAACCGACGGCCGGGGCGGCGCCACGGTCTTGGTATCAAAGCTCTTG
>JAZBOO010000034.1:0-8020 GCA_036351155.1 Candidatus Krumholzibacteriia bacterium
GACCGCCGCCGAGTCGGACATCGCCGAGGTCATGGTCTGCATGTTCGGCCCCACCAGCGACCGGTACGGGCTGCTGCACCGGGGCACCAGGGTGCGCAAGATGCATTCGAGCTATCGTTCCACATTCCGCACCCTGAGCGACATTCCCCTGGGCAAGGTGGACGAGAACGGCGTATCCCCCTTCCGCGAGGACTACAACCGGCGGCGCGACGACCGCAACGTCAAGCTGAACGCCGTCTTCGACGACCGGGTGTCCCTGGTCTACTACTACCCCGCCATGAAACCCGACATCATCGACAGCCTGATCGACAACGGGTACAAGGGCATCATCATTGCCGGCACCGGACTGGGCCACGTGAACAAGCCCCTGTACCCCGCCCTGGACCGGGCCCGCGAGGCCGGCGTCCACGTCTACATGACGGTGCAGACCATGTGGGGCTACGTGCAGATGTACGTTTACGAAACGGGTCGGGAAATCATGGGCAAGGGAGTGGTGCCGGCAGCCAACATGTTGCCCGAGGTGGCCTACGTGAAGCTGGGCTGGGCCCTGGGCCAGACCCACGACCGGAAAGAGGTGGAGAAGATCATGCTCACCCCGGTCAACGGGGAAACCACCGAAAGGGAACCTCACAACGGCTACCTGGTGTTCCAGGGAGGCATTCCCGAGGTGGACGAGTTCATCTCCAGCCACTGGAAATAAAAGTCCGCTCTCTCGGTCAGCGCGCCACGCTGAACTTCCGTGTGGTGCGCTGGCCATCCAGTTCCAGCACGGCCCAGAAAACCCCGCTGGGCACCGTCCGCCCGTAGTTGTCCTGCAAATCCCAGATCAGATCGTTGCCGGCTGCCAGGGGCTCCACCCGGCCCAGGTCGCGCCGCCAGATCAGATGGCCCCGCACGTCATGAATGCTCATCACCGCCCGCGCCGGCCGATTCAATTCATAGGACAGAAACACGAACCCCCTCTGGACCGGGTTGGGATACACCGCGCTCAACCCCTGCACATCGTACTGAACCCAGGACGGGGACCAGAGGACGGAACTTTCTGGGTCCAGGGTTACCCCGGTGACCTGGCTCAGAACAGGAACGGTCACCACAGCTTCGGCGCCGTCGAGATGAACCTGCAGGGTGTCCGACCCCATCGAGGTGGTCACCACCACCGGAAAAACATTGTCAAACAGGGGCAGCTGAACCTGGCGCAAGGTCACCTGCACCTGATCAAGATTCCCGCCCGTCCCTTCGATGATCGCCCACTCCAGGCCAACCCGCGGCACGTCGAGCTCGTTCAGGTAAGGCCAGAAAAAGCCTTCCAGATTTTCCCCGGCGTAGGTGCCGGCCAGAGCGATGAACTCCTCGGTGGTCACGGTCCCCCCGGGGCGATTGCCCTGGTTGGCCCACTCGTCCACGAGCTCGAAGAACGGCCCATCCCCCATCCGTTCGCGCAGCATGTGCAGAATCCAGGCCCCCTTGTCATAGATCACCCGGCCGGGAAACACGGGCACCGGATCGTAGACGGGCCCTTGCGAGGCCCAGATCTCGATCTGGCGGGAACCTCGCAGGTTGTTCAGATAGGCCTCGCGGCCCCCCTTGTGTTCGGACCATAGCGCCTCGGTATAGGTGGCGAACCCCTCGTTCAACCAGATGTCCGCCCAGGTGCGTGGGGTCAGACTGTCGCCGAACCACTGGTGGCCCAGCTCATGGACGATCAGCCAGTCGCGGCTGCCGTCGCCCAGGATGGACGTGTACCCGATGCTGGTGACGGTCTGATGCTCCATGGCCCCGCCCCACAGAAATTCGGCGTGGCCATACTTCTCACCCTGGAAAGGATAAGGACCGTAGTGGTCCTCGCACATGTCCATCATCTCGCAAACCGGCGCGAAATCCACCAGGCCGTCGTCCTCGTCCGGAGGAAAGACCCAGTGGTTCAGCGGAATTTCCGACCCCAGGTCGGTGGAACAATGGTCGTCCAGACGCACGTAGTCGGCCACCGCAATGGAAACCAGATAGCTGGCGATGGGATAGTTTTCCTGCCAGGAATAGGTGATCCAGCCCGGCTCGGGAGTGGAAGAACCCAGAAAGATGCCGTTGGAAACGCCGACCAGATCGTCGGGAACCGTCACAGCCACGGTACAGAGAAGCTTGTCGCCCGGCCGATCCTTGCAGGGCCACCAGTACTTGGCGTAGGCGGGCTGACTCAGGCTGGCCACCGAAGGTCCGGTGTGGTCGTTCAGGGTGTAGGTGCGGAACATGAGACCGCGCGTGAAGACAGGTTCGGTGTCTGTGCCGCGGTAGGCCACCGTCAACGAATCCACGGCCCCCAGGCCCAGGGTGGCCGGCAAGGTGACCACCACCGAATCGCCCGCGTGGGTGAAAAACAAAGGACCGGTCAGATGCGAAATCCCGGTGACTTCCATGGCATCGGAAAGGTCGAAGACGAACGTCTCGAGATCCGCTACCTCACTGGCGAAAACCATGCCCACCTGCCCGCTGATGGACGCGGCCTCCGGATCGATGCGCAGATCCAGCGCATTGCGCAGCATGTCGTACCGGTTGCTGGTCACCGCGGCATCGCCCAGGGCGCCGTTCTTGTCGGGGGCCGACAGCTTGGTGGCCTCGAGGCGCCAGCGGGAAAGTTCAGGGTGTGTGGGTTCGGTGCGCGCCTGGACAGGTGAGGCGGTCAGGAACAGGGTCCACAGCAGAACCAAGGTCCAACCCTGGTTACGGGGAAATGACAAAAACGCTGGCATCGGGGGGTCACCCTCCAATAAACGGTGCGGAAAGGCAGGAATATATCCCTGGAATACAACCTGATGATTTTACCACATCTGGCCCGCAGACCCAAGCCTGGAGAGCCCGGAATTCTGACCATCATGATTATACCGCACTAGCCCAGCCAGTGCGGAACCGGTGGTGTTGTTACCTGGGCCATCACGGAGGAGTGACGGCCCTTTTCGGATGGGAAGAATACAAATTTCAGGTGTGCGCCTTGGTTCCTGCCGCCACCGACTGGGTAATCCAGGCCCCGCCCCCGATCACGGCCCCCTCGCCGATCACAGTTTCTCCACCCAGAATGGTGGCGTTGGCGTAAATGGTCACCCGATCGCCGATGGTGGGGTGCCGCTTGCCCCCCTTGACCAGCGAACCATCCGCATTGCGCGGAAAGCTCAGCGCACCCAGGGTCACCCCCTGGTAAATCTTGACCTTGCGCCCGATGAGCGTGGTCTCCCCGATCACCACCCCCGTGCCATGATCGATGAAAAAGGCCGGGCCGATGTCGGCTCCCGGGTGGATGTCCACGCCCGTGCGGGAGTGGGCCCACTCGCTCATGATGCGTGGCAACAAGGGAATGCCGAGGAGGAACAGGGGATGCGCCAGGCGATGGATCATCACCGCGTGCACGCCCGGGTAACACAGGATGATCTCCTCGGTGTTGCTCACCGAGGGATCGCCCTCGTAGGCGGCCTGGACATCGGTATCCAGCAGGGCCCGGATCTCCGGCAGCTGCTCCAGGTACTCCAGGGTCAGGGATCCGGAAAACTGCTTGATCCGGTCCGCGTCTTCGATCAGACCTGTTCCGTCGAGCTTCGGCCACAGGTCACGGCAATGTTCCCCCTGCTGCACGCAATGGGTCAAGGTCCGCTCGATGACATCCTGCAGATCCCGGCGCAGATTATCCAGCCGCGCGGCCACCAGCAGGCTCAGGTCGGCATCGCGCGACACCGCCTCCCCGTGGTAGCCGGGAAACAGCACAGCCAGCAGGTCCTCGAGAATTTTCACGATGGTGGACTGGCTGGGTAAATTTTTCTGCCCCGTCAGGTTCAACCCGCCCAGTTCCTCGTAGCTTTCGACCATGCGGTCGGTCAGGCCACGCAGACGCTGGCGACGTTTCTCATCGGACATTTCACCCTCCCAGGGTCAATCTTCGTCGGGTTCGTTGTACACCGGAGAACTGAGGTAGCGCTCGGCCAGATCCGGCAGCACCACCACGATACGCTGGCCGGCCATCTCGGGCCGCGCGGCCACCTGCAAGGCGCCTTGCAGCGCCGCCCCGCAGGAAAAGCCCACGAACAGGCCCTCCTCGTGGGCAGCCCGGCGCGCGGTTTTCACGGCCTGATCATTGGTCACCTGGATGATCTCGCTCAGCAGGGAGGTGTCCATGATGTCGGGAATGAACCCCGCCCCGATGCCCTGGATCATGTGGGGCCCCGGCTCCCCTCCCGAGAGAACGGGAGAAGCGGCCGGCTCCACCGCCACGCTCCACAGGTCGGGATTGAGCTCACGCAATCGCCGGGTTGTTCCGGTGATGGTGCCGCCGGTGCCCACCCCCGCCACCAGCACGTCCACCTTGCCCTCGCAAGCCGACCAGATTTCCTCGGCGGTGGTCCGGTAATGGACATCGGGATTGGCCGGGTTGGTGAACTGGCCGGGCATGAAGGCCTCGGGCCGCTCGGACAGGATTTCCCTGGCCCCGGCCAGGGCTCCCTTCATCCCCTGGGCCGCCTCGGTCAGCACCAGCTCGGCACCGAGGGCGCGCAGGATACTGCGCCGCTCCCGGCTCATGCTGGCCGGCATCACCAGGGTCACCTTGTAACCCCGGGCCGCGCCCAGATAAGCCAGCGCAATGCCGGTGTTCCCGCTGGTGGCCTCCACAATGTGGCCACCCGGCTTGAGCTGGCCGTCTCTTTCGGCAGCCTCGATCATGGCCAGGCCAATGCGATCCTTGACGCTGCACAGGGGGTTGAAAGATTCCAGCTTGGCCACGATTTCCCCGGGCCCGGGATTCAGACGCCGCACCTTCACCAGGGGCGTGTTGCCCACCAGGTCGGCGATGCTTTCGTGGATGCGCGGCTGCACACCACGGGGGGAGGTAGATTTATCGTTCACGGGAGAGAACCTCCGGACTATGGACAAAAGGTCCGGGAACTCAGGCTCCCGGATCAACCGCCGGATCCAGCCAGGCGCACCAGCTGGTCCTTGTCCCCCAGCATAATCAGGACGTCCCCAACCTGCAAAACCTCCTCGGGGCCCGGGTTGAACACCATCTGCCCCGTGGGCTTCTTGATCCCGATCACGATCACATGGTACTCGGACCGCAAACCCGAATCCTTGATCGGCCGTCCGTCCAGTGGCGACCCCGGGCTGATCTCCAGTTCCTCGAACATCAGATCCAGGCCGCTGCTCTGGGTGGCGATGTCCACGAAATCGTAAACCGTGGGCCGCAGCAGAGCCTGCACGATGCGCATGCCGCCGATGGCATAGGGCGAGATCACCCGATCGGCCCCCGCTCGCTGGATCTTGCGGCTGGCCCCGGCGTCCGTCGCCCGGGACAGAATGTACAGCTTGGGATTGTCCTGCCGGCTCATCTCGCGGGCCGACATGGTGATGTAGAGGTTGTCCACATCCCGGTTGACCACGGCGACCAGTCCCTTGGCCCGGGCCACCCCGGCGCGCTCCAGCACCTCATCCTCGGTGGCATCGCCCTGGACCACCTTGTAACCCAGGCCGGACAGGTATTCGGCGGTTTCCGGATCTCCATCGACCACCACGAAGGGCACGCCCTCGGCGGAAAGCTCCTGGCACAGGATCTGTCCCATGCGGCCATGTCCGCAAACGATGTAATGACCCTTCATTTTCTCGATATCCCGCAACATTCTGTGCCTCCCGACCAGGCGTTGGATGGAACCCTCGATGATGACCCGGCCCACGGCCCCCAGGGTGTAGGTCATGACAGCCAGGCCCCCGATGATGAGCACGACCACGAATATCCGGGCGGAGGTGTCCAGATCGTGGACCTCGCGGAAACCCACGGTGCTGACGGTGATCACGGTCATGTAGACCGCCTCGATGGGAGTGAACCCCTCCACCAGGGCAAACCACAACGATCCGATCAGAATGACCAGGGCAATGGCCCCGATCCCGCGGCCCACGTTTGAAAAGCTCAAGTCGGAATCGAACATCGATCCTCCAAATCGGTGGTCGGACCCTGGTTCCGCTGTCCGGTCCCGGGACCTTTTCCCAGGAATCGTATTCTAAGCCCTTGCCACTTGGAACCAAAGGCCCAAAATTAGAGGGGGAGCAGGGCCGGCCGGGGAACTTTCCTTTCCCGGTGTGGTACAAGCGAAATAGGCCCGATTTCCGACACACTTTTTTGCAGGCAGGTTTTACGGCATGCGTCCAGTTGCTCTTATTTTTGTTCTCGTGCTGGTGGCCACCCTCGGCCAGGCGTCCTCGGCAACAGCTCAGGTCATTTCGGTCACCCCCACCCACATCGAATTCGGCAACATGAGGCAGATGGAAAGCCGCGACGCAGAGGTCACCGTGACCAACCAAGGCGGCGGTCTTCTGCGCATCAACGAGGTGGATGCCGACTGTGGGTGCACCATCCCCACCCTGGCCAAGCAGGAGCTGGCCCCGGGGGAAAGCACGGTCATCGCCATCAACTTCAACAGCAAGAAGTTCAGCGGCGACATCATCAAGATGGTCCATGTCTACAGCAACGACCCCACCAATCCCGTGGTGGATGTCATGCTGACCGCCAATGTTTTTGCTCCCCTTCTGATCGACCCGCCCAGCCAGCGCGTGGGTTTTTCTCAGTCGCCCATGGGGCAAACCCTGAGCAAGCAGGTGACCTTCACCGCCACCGAGGCGCCCCAGCTGGAAATCATGGCCAAGAAGTCCTCCAAGGGTCTGTTCAAAGTGGACACGGTGAACAATCTGGACGGCAATCCCCAGGTGGCCGTTCTCGAGGTGACCATTCCCGCGGACATGGAGCCCGGCCGCCAGCGGGACAACGTGCGGGTGCGGACCAATCTGGAAGACATGCCCTACGTGGACATCGAGCTGTCCTGCTGGGTGGTGCGCCAGCTTTCGCTCAGCCACGAGAAGGTGAACTTCAGGTACAAACGTGACCTGCGTCAGAACATCAGGCTGGCTCCCTACGACAAGAGCCTCGAGTGGAAGCTCACCGGTGCCGAGATCGATCTGCCGGAAATCGAGGTGACGGTGGAGAATACCATCGCCAACCTGGAGGGCATGGTGCGGCTCAGCGGCGCACCCGTGGACAGCACCGATCCTCGGGCCGTCGAGGCCAACGGGCGCATGCAGGGCACCTTGAAGATCTTCACCGATCTGCCGGACCTGCCGGTCATCGAAATCCCCGTGTCCTACATGGTCCGCATGTAGCCGGGGCAGATGATGGCTTATCCCCCCTTCAGCCCCGCAGGGCAGGCCGCGCCCTGGCCCACCGCCTGGAAGCAGGCGGCCTTCATCATGTTGCTGACCGTCGTGTTGACGGCGGGCAGCTGGATGATGCGCACTCCCCGATTGCCCTTGCAGGCCGACCCCACGGTCTATGAGCTGGAACTGAGCGCTCCGGTGGTCGAGATCGCCCAGGCCCGGCTGCTCTTCGATGAAGGGGCTCATCTCTTCATCGACACCCGCGCCGGGGACCCCACCGATCGCCCCACCATTGCCGGCGCCTTCGTCATCCGTGAGCAGAATTTCGACGACGACCTGCTGGCTCTCTTTGACGATCTCTTTCCCGAAGACCCGGTGATCGTATTCGGCTCGGGCAACATGGTCGGCGCCAGCAACGTGGCCGGTCGGCTACTGGGACGCGGCTTCACCGATGTGCAGATTCTGCGGGGCGGCATGGCGGGCTGGGAAAAAGACGGCGGCCTCCTCGGAAGCGCCTACCTGCCTCCGGATTTCGTGGCCGACACAGCGGAGGACAGCCCATGACCCGCGCTTTCACCTGGTCCGGCATGCTGGTCCTGTTTTGCCGACTCGTGGTCGGGGGCACGTTCATCTATGCCTCGCTGGACAAGCTGGCCCATCCGGAAGCCTTCGCCCAGGCCATCCACAATTACCGCATGGTGCCCTACAGCCTGCTGCACGTCATGGCCCACCTGTTGCCGGTCCTCGAAATCATCGTGGGTGTATTGCTGGTGGTGGGATTCTGGCAACGCGGCGCGGCCCTGCTGACCGCCGGTATGAACGTGGTGTTCATCGCGGCCATTGCCAC
>JAZBOO010000035.1:0-3754 GCA_036351155.1 Candidatus Krumholzibacteriia bacterium
CTTGCACACATCGATGTCGCACTTGATGTGCACCTCGAAGAAGTGGCCCTCGGGCATGATGCCGCGCACGAAGTCCCGATCGCTCTGGAAGGGGCTGATGAAGGTGCAGGCCACGATGTTGCCCTGCTCGAAGAAAAGCTTGGCCGCCTCGCCCACCCGGCGAATGTTCTCGCTGCGGTCGCGGTCGGTGAACTCCAGGTCCCCGCACAGGCCATGGCGCACGTTGTCTCCATCGAGCATGGCCACCTGGCAGCCGCGCTCGAAGAGCAGACCTGCCACCTTGCGTGCCACCGTGCTCTTGCCCGAACCGGACAGGCCAGTGAACCACAGAATGGCACCTTCGTGGCCGTTGCGTTTGGCCCAGTCACTGCGGGTCAGCAGGCCCTCTTCCCACTTCACGTTGCTGCTGCGGGTGGCCTCGGCGCGCTTGCCCGGCGTCACGTCCTGGACGGTCTGGACCTTGCCCCGGATCATGCCCGCGGCCACGGTATGATTGGTCACCGGATCGATCAGGATGAAGCTGCCGGTGCCGTGGTTCGTCTTGTAGTTGTCGAAAAACAGCGGAGTGGCCGTTCGGATGGAGACGCGTCCGATCTCGTTCAATCCGAACGTGTCGGTGTCCTCTCTGTGCAGGGTATTGACGTCGATCTTGTAGTTGATGCCGCTGATGAACGCCTTGGTCTTCTGGGTGGTGTGCTTGATGAGGTAGTGGCCCCGGCGGTCCATGGGCTCCTCGTCCATCCAGCAGATGTTCGCGTCGAACTCGTTGGCCACCTGGGGCAGGTTGTTCTTGCGGACGATCATGTCGCCCCGCGAGATATCAATCTCATCCTCGAGAGTCAAGGTCACGGCCTGGCCGGCCACCGCCTCGGTCAGCTCGCCGTCGAAGGTGACGATGCTCTTGATCTTGCTGGTGCGCCCCGAGGGCAAGGCCGCAATCTCCTCACCCACCTTGATGGTGCCCGAGACCACGTTGCCCGCAAAACCCCGGAAGTTCAGGTTGGGGCGCGACACGTACTGCACCGGGAAGCGGAAGTCGACGTAGTTCTTGTCCGCATCCACGTGCACGTTTTCCAGCATGTGCAGCAGGGTGTGCCCATCGTACCAGGGCATGTTCGCGCTGCGGGTGGTCACGTTGTCCCCGTCCAGGGCCGACACCGGAATGAAGGTGATGTCGTGAATGTCCAGCTTCTGGGAAAACTCGCGGTATTCCTGAACGATTCGGTTGAACACCTCTTCGTCGTAATCCACCAGGTCCATCTTGTTGACGGCCACCACCAGGTGCGGAATCTGCAGCAGGGAGATCAGGAAACCGTGGCGCTTGCTCTGGGTCAGCACGCCGTGCCGCGCATCGATCAGGATGATGGCCAGCTCGCTGTTGCTCGCCCCCGTCACCATGTTGCGGGTGTACTGCTCGTGGCCGGGGGTGTCGGCGATGATGAACTTGCGCTTGTCGGTGGTGAAGTACCGGTAGGCCACATCGATGGTGATGCCCTGCTCGCGCTCGGCGGCCAGACCATCGAGCAGCAAGGCCAGGTCCACACGCTCATTCCCGCGCTGCTGGCTGGTCTTTTCCACGGCGGCGTACTGATCCTCGAAGATGCAGTTGGTCTCGTAGAGCAGCCGCCCGATGAGGGTCGACTTGCCGTCGTCCACGCTGCCGGTGGTGGTGAAGCGCAGCAGGCTCTTGTTCTCGTAATTGGTCATGTCCATTTTTAGAAATACCCTTCGCGCTTTTTCTGTTCCATGGAGGAGTCGCTGGTCAGGTCGATGATGCGATTCTCGCGCTCGCTGCGCCGCGCGTCGACGACCTCCTGGATGATGTCATCGATGGTCCGGGCCGAACTCTTTACCGCGCCGGTGCAGGGAATGCACCCCAGACTGCGGAAGCGGCAATCGACTTCCTGGATGTCGTCCTCGGTGAACCCCAGCTTGCCCGCCGGGTCCACCGTCTCCAGGAACTCGCAGGGAACGATGATCCCGTTCATCTCGATGACCTTGCGCGGCTGGGCGTAGTACAGCGGCACCAGGGGAATGTCTTCCAGCTTGATGTACTGCCACACGTCCAGCTCGGTCCAGTTGCTCAGGGGGAAAATCCGCACGCTCTCGCGCTCGTCGATGTTCGCGTTGTACAGGTTCCACAGCTCGGGCCGCTGGTTCTTGGGGTCCCACTGCCCGAACTCGTCGCGCACCGAGAAGAAGCGCTCCTTGGCCCGGGACTTTTCCTCGTCGCGGCGGGCGCCGCCGAAGGCCGCATCGAACTCATGCTTGTTCAGATGGTCCAGCAGGGCCTTGGTTTTCAGCTGCTGACAGCACTTGTCATTGCCCAGCACCGAGGGATGAGCCCCCTTGGCAATGGCCGGTTCGTTGCGCTCGACGTAAAGCCGCGCCCCGATCTCCTCGACGAAGCGATCCCGGAATTCATACATCTCGGGGAACTTGTAGCCCGTGTCGATGTGCATCAACGGGAAGGGGAACTTGCCGGGGTGGAACGCCTTCTGGGCCAGGCGGATCATGACCGCCGAATCCTTACCCACCGAGTAGAGCATGACCGGGTTCTTGAACTCGGCCACCACCTCCCGGATGACGTGGATGGACTCCTGCTCCAGTTGCTTCAGGTGTGTCATGGTGAACGAGCTCACGAACCATCTCCAGAGTTGAAAGCTATCATCAAATTTATTGTTAGCAGTGGGTTAACGCCTTAACGAACCCTGCTGGCCAATAATGCGGGCCGGCAGGTGAAAACGCCAGCATTCCTTTGGTCAGGTTTCGGCCACATCCCATGGGCCTGAACCACGAAAGTGACTCCCCCGCATGACCATGGACCGTTTTTCCGACAGCCCCGGTTGTCTTGCCGCGGCCACTCCTCCGCCACAGGACCCCTCCAGGAGGGCATAGATTCTGCAATGGTCGGGGGCGCCTCACTCCCGGAAACGAGATCGCCATGTCCTTCGCACTGCGCGTCGCCATCGGGTACGTCCTGGTCATGCAGACCTTGCTGGGCCTTTGAGGCTACCCTGGACAATGGGGCCCGGTCACTGGCTGGGCCCGGCCAGCGCATTGTCGATGGCCGCCGCCAGGTCCGCATCATCCGGAGTGGTCTTGGGGGCATAGCGCGCGATCACCCGACCGTCCTTGCCCACCAGATACTTGGTGAAATTCCAGGTAGGATCTTCCAGTCCCCCCGCAGTCAGGAACCCGTACACCTCGGACTTTTCCGCGCCCTTGACCTTCACCTTCTCGAACATGGGGAAGGTGACGTCATAGTTTTCGCTGCAGAAAAAGCGGATCTCCTCGGCCGATCCCGGCTCTTGCCCCATGAAATCGTTGCTGGGAAAGGCCAGCACCACGAAACCCTGGTCCTTGCGGGCCCGGTAAAGAGATTCCAGATCCTTGTACTGGGGGGTTAGCCCGCATTTGCTGGCCACGTTGACCACCAGGGCGACCTGCCCCTGGTAATCCGCCAGCTGCGCATGAGCCCCCTCCAGGGTTTGGACCGAAAAATCCCAGAGCCGCCCATCGACCTTCTGGGTCGGGGTTTTCACCCCTCCGGCCATGGTATCCCGGTAAAGAATGAAAAGGACCAAGGCCGTAAGGACGGCGACAGCACCGATGGCAACAAGAATCAAACGCATGATATCCACTCCGGAACAGGGTTTTCCAGGTCCTCCGCCACCCATTTTAGCTTCAATGTCCCGGCACCGCTAAAAAAACACCATTGATATCATGTTTTAGGCTTGCGCGGTCAGAAATC
>JAZBOO010000036.1:0-3292 GCA_036351155.1 Candidatus Krumholzibacteriia bacterium
ATCCCCGGTCCAGTCGCCGCCACTGTTGCTGAAAAAGTCGCTGCAGGAAATGGTGGCAAAGTCGGGTTCCAGACCCACCATGGCTTCTCCGCCGGTGGAGAAGGCGATGAGGGTGTTGCTCACCGTGGCCGTGGATTGAACTCCGCAATGGATTCCGGCCCCGGTAGCGGCCTCATTGCCCACCAGGGTGCACCCCGTGGTGGTGACATCCGCATAATGGCACCGGATACCTCCCCCTTTGTTATTGGCAGTGTTACCATCAAAGAGCGAATTCTCGATATTGGCCTGGCTGCCTCCGAAATTGGCCCCACCTCCATTGGTGCTGGCGCTGTTGTTGCGGAAGATACAGCTGTCAATTTCCACATTGGACGACCAGCAATCGATGGCTCCGCCACCCCAGAGGGTCGCCTGATTGTTTTCAAAAAGGCATTCGGTCAACAAAGGATAAGACTCGTTGAAGATGACAATCGCCCCACCGGCAGTGGCGACGTTGCCCCGGAAGGTGCAGTTGCTCAGCTGAGCGGCCGCCCCGTATTCGAAATAAACAGCACCACCATTGGCGGCGGAGTTGTCGATGAAGTCGCAAAAGCTGAAGGAGGAGGAATCGGTGGTGACGGAGTAAAACGCTCCTGCACCGGCTCCGGTGGAATTGTCTTCGAACCGGCTATGGGAAACATCGAGACGGCAGTTGTTGAAGAAAAACCCGCCGCCGTCTCCAGGATCGTCAGGATTGGTGGAGAATGCGGTATTGGCCGTGACCAGGCAATTGTCGATGGTCCCCTGAGAATCCCGGGCCCACAGGGCGCCGCCGGCAGCCCATTCAAAATGCTCAGCAGCATTCAGGGAAAATGTGCAGTCGACCAGGGTCAATGTCGATTCGGATGCACCGAGTCCCGCACCGATGCGGGCGGTATTGCCTTCAAAAATGCAATTGGTGAAGCTGACGCTGGAAAGCTGGCTGCGCACGCCTCCCCCGAGGGCGGTGAACCATCCTTCGGAGACCTGGCCGCCGGTGAATGTCAGATTGCGTATAAAGGGAGTCTCTGACAGGTTGAGGCAATCCATCACGCGGCCCTGGCCCTCGGCATCGATGACCACACAACCGGGCTCCTCACTTTCACCCAGAAGGTAGATCCCGCCCTTCATGATGATATCGTGCTCCAGGTATGTGCCGCAAGATACCAGGACGGTATCTCCCAGCGCAGCGGAGTCAATGCCCGCCTGAATGGACGGAGCATCACCGGGGACCAGCCACGTGGCGGCCTGAACGGAGCCCGCTAAAAGAGCCATCGCAATAATAAAGAGTAGAGTCCGGCGACTCTTGAGTGTCATGATGTCCATGATTTCCCCAATGGTGAAACAATCCCCCAGATACAAATACATACTAATGGGCAAATTTTAGCATTAATTCCAGAATAATACAATAGAACGGGAGGGCGTTTTAGATATGACTATCGAATTGTTAGCCTTTTCCTAATTTTTCGAGCAATTCCAGGTACCCGCGCTTGTGATCAGGCCAGTAAAACCGGGAATACCAGCTGTCCTGCAGTTCTGCGGTCAAGCGCTTGGCTTCCGCATAATTGTCTCGCACCCACCTGATCTTTCTGGCTGTCTCTTCCGGCGTGGGGTCATGAATATACAGAGGGTGATCCTCCCCGAAGTAGTGCTTCACGGTCTTGGTCGGGGTGAAAACCGAAGGAATCCCGAAGGCCAGATACTCCAGAAGCTTGGTCGGCAGCATGTAGTCGGTACTGATTTCGTGCCGGGTGGGGATGACCGCCAGATGAGCCTCTTTGATCGAAGGAATGACGTCTTCAATGGGCTTGAAGCCATCGGAAAACCAGACACGATCTTCCAGGCCCAAGGCGGTGGTCTGGTCGTGCAATTCGGGAAGCTGATCCCCATCTCCAAAGAGTTTCAGCTTGGCTCCTGGAATGTCATTCCGGATCAGGTCGAGAGCTCCCACGGCATGATCCAATCCCAGTCGGTGGGCCAGCGTGCCGTGGTAGATCAAACGGAATTCGGTGGCCGGGTCGGCCCCGGAATTCTCCAGCTGGGGATCGGTGAAGGTGAACTGGGGCACAAATAGCTTGTCGTCCGGAAGGTTGAGCAACACCTGGATCTTCTCCGCAGGCACTCCGTGTTCCACCAGCAAGTCGCCCTTGGGGTGTTCAGCTGTCAGGACCTTGTGGGCCATCCGGGCGGACATGACCTCCATGAACTTGATCAGCCTGATTTTCCAGTGGGTGGAGGGAACCCTGAACTTGGTCATGTAAATTTCGGGCATCACGTCATGGACATCCAGGATGACCTTGGCACCGAAAAGGCGGGGGAGAAGTGCCGTTCCGACCATGAAATCGGGCATGGTGTTCACGTGCACCACGGCAAAGCGGTGGCTCAGGTGATGGTTCTGAACCTTGAGGGAGGCCAGCACCAGAAACCGGAGATAACTCAGGACGTAGGCGGCTGAACTTCCTCCTCGGTAGCGGGGCATGGCCAGCTCGTGAAGAGTGATTCCTTCCACCTGGCTGGTCCCTGGCTTTCCGTCCTTGCTCAGGGCGTAGAAGTGAACGTCCCAGCCGTCGGTGGCTGCCAGGGTCGCTTCCCGTCGACAACGAGGATCAGTCTGGTAATGGGTGTAGGCCACCATGGCGATCCGCCGCTTGCTCAACTCTTCTCCTCCAGTTCCAACCAATCCGCCCCATAGATCTTCCGCGGAAAAATCCTCGGCACCAATCCGAACAGAAATTGCCTCAACTTCAAGGCCAGGTGACTGGCGTCATGAGCGCCACACACGGTCCGCAAATAGCTCTCCAGGGTGAAGATCTGGATCTCCACCGGGAAGCGATAGGGCGCGCCGCCGCCCGTTTCCTCGATCAGGATATCGACGTCCCCCTTGAACACCTTGAACCCCTTGCCGCTGAAAGTGTTCAGGGCGCTGCCACTGGGATGCTCGGCCAGGGTGTCGGTCACGTTGCGCCAGCCAAATGGTGTGCCCAGGCAGGCATCCAGCAAGGCGAGCAAGTCGTTCAGGGAATCATTGTCGTTCACGATGAACATGGCTCCCAGCAGGTCCCCGATCTGGTCGGGGTTGTTGATCCCCTTGCGGATCATCTTGGACAGGACCGACCCGCTGCTCTGCTGGCGCATATCGCCCCAGCGCACGCGTTCCAGCACCCGGTGGGCGCCATCGACGATCTCGAAGCTGATGGGCGTCACCGCCATCTTGAAACGGCAGTTGAAATAGAGGATGTCCAGGCTGATTTCCCGCCCGTCGCCCCGTTTCTGCACG
>JAZBOO010000037.1:0-2462 GCA_036351155.1 Candidatus Krumholzibacteriia bacterium
AAGTGAGCCGCCGCTCGTTGCTGGTGGTGGTGTCGAAGAGCCACAGCGCTCGGCTGCCGTCAGTGATGGACGAGGTCAAAATTTGGGTCTCGTCGGGAGAAAGGTAGGGGAAGGGGCGGGTGGTTTCGAGGTCGGCGATGACGCTCAACTCGTTGCCTTGACGGTCAAACCAGGCCATCTGAAGGTTGTTTTGCCCGAAGCCCTTGCTGAAAACCAGGGTGCCATCTCGGGAGACAGAAGGGCGAAAGCTGTCGGCGGCCACCAGAAAAGCCTCGCCGGTGACTTCCAGCTGATCCAGGGAAAAGGGCACGGCCCAGATACCGGGGGCCACATGGGCTCGCTTGAACAGCAAATGCCCGGAGGGTGACCAGACCGGGGTGTTGAGGGAGTCCCCGGGATAGCTCAGCACAGCCTTGCGCTGGCCATCTGGTGTCAACAGTCCCAGGCTCCCGTAATCCTCGTGTGTATGGACCACAAAAATCCAGCCCCGACCGTCGGGAAGGGCGCAGACCTCATGGAAGTCCACCTCTCCTTCCTGGGGCTCGTGGTGCATGGTCACCTCACCAGCCTGGGCAGGCAGCCGAAGCACCCCGGTGTTGCCCGTGGTATAAAACAGGGAACCATCGGCATTCCAGATGCCGCTGGAGCCGCTGCCCATGCTCAGGTTGCCCGACACGGTGGCCAGGGTCATGGACCGGCCGCCGCTGCGGTCGATTTTCTTGATGGCCGTGCCTGTTCCGAAGGCAATCCACTCGCTGTCCGGGGACCAGAAGGGGTCGCGCGCGTCCTCGGTTCCCGGCAAGGGGCGGGATTCGGTGGTGGCCAGGTCGCGCACCCAGATCTGGTTCTCGCTGATAAAAAGCAGATACCGGCCGTCAGGTGAAATCCTGGGGGCAAAGGAAACGTTGGCCGAAGGATCGGTCCTGCTCAGGGGAATCTCGAACTTGCGCAGGGGCAGGGTCGTTTCTGGGTGTGGCTGCCAGAAGGCAAACCCCGCGGCGGCCATGGCCAGGACGGCCACCCCGGCCACGAGGCGCAACGGCCAGGGGCTGGCTGGCGCCGCGGCTTCGGGCGCCACGTCTTCCGTGTCGCCGGCCAGCACATCCTGGAGAATCAGTCGAGCGTCGCCGATATCCCGCAAACGCTGGCGCGGATCTCGCTGCAGGCAGCGCCGGAGCAGGCGGATCACGGCCGGGGGCACATCGTCCCGCAGTTCATCCAGGTTGATTTCCGACTTCAGCACCTCGGCCAGGGTGTCGCTCACCGTTTCTCCGGCAAAGAGCTGCCGGCCGCCCAGCATCTCGGCCACCACCACTCCGTAGGCCCAGATGTCGGCCCGCTTGTCCACCTCGGTGGCGCGGGCCTGTTCCGGACTCATGTAAGCCGCGGTGCCCAGGATGACGTTGTTCAGGGTCAGGTTGGCCGTGATGGTGGGGGACAGACGCTGGTCGATACTGCTCGTGCTGGTGTCGTCCACCAGGGCCTTGGCCAGACCGAAGTCCAGCACCTTCACGCGCCCCTCGTCGGTCACCTTGATGTTGGCGGGTTTCAGGTCGCGGTGAATGACACCCTTCTCGTGGGCGGCTTCAATGGCCTCGGCCAGCTGGAGGGCGATGTGCAGGCATTCGTCCGTGGGCACCACACCGGCGGCCAGACGCTCGGCCAGCTCGGGGCCGGGCACCAGTTCCATGGCCAGGGCGTGACTGTCGCCCTGCGATTCCAGACCGAACACCGAGGCGATGCCCGGGTGGTTCAGCGAGGCCAGTACCTGGGCTTCGCGCCGGAACCGTGCCAGGCGCTCGGCGTCCTGGGCCACCAGGTCGGGCAACATTTTCAGGGCCACATCGCGCCCCAGTACGGTGTCGTGGGCGCGGAATACCTCGCCCATGCCGCCCTTGCCGATCTTTTCCAGAATTTCATAGTGCGCGAACAGACGATCGGTCATGAAGTCCTCCGGGTCCAGTACATCAGGGTTGATGGATCTGGGCGGTCCAGTTGACCACCACATCGCAAAAGCCGGGGGGCTCGGTCGCCACTGAGTTGACGGCCAGGAAACGTTCGCCGTCGCCGGCCAGGTCCATCCAGGGGCCGTCGGATACCGGCCCGGTGAAATCGAACAGGGGAGTGGGCACTCCTATCTCCATGTCCTCTCCATCGGGAGTCATGGACACCGCCACGTACCGGCCGCTGTTCTCCTGGTAGATCAGCTCGCGGCCATTGCGGTTCCAGACGTGCCAGGTGCCGCTGTCGGTCGAAACCTGGGTGACCGGTTCCATGGCCGGCCAGGGGGCCAGGTAGACTTGCCCGGTTCCCGACTCCGTGGAGTAGTAGGCCAGCCACTTGCCGTCCGGGGAAAGAGAACAGGCGCTTTCATTCCCTGGGCCGTCTCTGAGCATCCGGGGAAGGTCCTTACCGGTGAGGTCGGCAAACCACAGGTCCAGTTCGCCCTCGAGAGTGACCCG
>JAZBOO010000038.1:0-5010 GCA_036351155.1 Candidatus Krumholzibacteriia bacterium
ACTCCAGCCTCTGGGCCATGTCCGGCAGGGCCGCCAGCTGTTTCTTCAAACCGTGGGCCCCGAAGGCCCCCATGGCCACGGCCATGAAGCCGTTGACGGCGGCCATCATCATCAAGACACGTTCCACGCGCGTGGTCCTTTCGTTGCAGAAAGGCACAAGATAAGCGCGTAATGCCCAGCCGCAGGTCAGCGCACGGGGGTGTCGACCGGCTCGTGGACCGGAGCCCGGTAGGGATCACCAGGCCCTGGCCCCACACGCCACTCGAAGCCCACCAGGAAAGCCAGTCCCGTCTTGTAGGGATAGGTTTCCGAAGCTTCGCTCAAATGGAAGTTGGCTCGGATTTCCGTGGACAGGGCCAGGCCCTCGATCACCGGCACCAGCACGCGGGCTTTCGGAGAGAACACCCAGTTGAAGTCCGGAAAGTTACAGAAGGCCGTGTCGCAAGAGTTCCAGCCTTCGTTCTCGTTAGAGTTCGAACGGGAGACGAAGCCCACGCCCGCGCCCACCACCACCTGGCCAAAACTGCCCTCGGTGATCAACCGTTCGGTCTCCAGCTGAAAAATACTGCTGCGCCACTTGTGGGCATAACCGGGCCCTTCCTGGGGAATGGTCCGGACCAGCTGATGGGTGTAGCGCAGGCCATAGCGCAGGTTGCGCCCTTCTTCCCCGAAGTGACCATTGAACAGACTTACCGAGAGGACCGGCTTCACCTCCGAGTCCACCACCCAGTCCCGGTCTTCCAGATGTGAGTGGATTCCGTTGTTGTAGCCGATGTCGAAACCCAGGCTGGCCTGGGCGAAAACGGTGGGGGCAAAAAACAGAGGCAGGAGCAAGGCGGAGGCGGTCAGTATCCTGTGCATGCGGTCAACCTCTTTGATCAGGTGAACCGAGGCGGCAGCCCATCTCATTTGTACAATGTCGGCCGCAGTTCGGTTCCCACGCCGGGCCCCTCACACCTCCACCAGAACCAGGGTTCCGCCGGGAATGCTGCTTTCACGAATGTCATTTCCCCGCTGAACCCGACCCGTGGGCAACAGATACAGCGTCGAGGCATCATTGAACCTGGGCCCACACAGCTCGTAGGCCGTGGTGCCGCGGGTCACCTTGCCCGCATACTCCACCTTCAGGAATATACGGGTGCCGGGCGGCAGGGAACGGAAGCCCTTCTCCGTGATGGTATCCCCTCTTTTCACCCGGCCCGAGGGCAGCACATAGACCGTGGAGTAGTCGTCGTACGCCGAGCCCACCACCTTGCTGGCCGCCTGATTGCGCCCCAGGGTCAAGAAGTAGGGGCGGGCCGTGGACGGCGCTTGAGGCTCTTGCTCCAGCAGCACGCGAGTGCCGGGGGGCATCATGGACCAGTCGTTGATCTGATCCCCGCGCTTGCGTGTGCCCGAGGGGAAGACGTAAACGGTTGAGGGGGCATCGTAGGCATCGCGCGCAATGTACCAGGCCGAACGGGTGGGCGTGATGGTGGGAGCTTCGTCATCGTCCAGATCGGCCAGGTCGGCCAGCACAGGCTCCCGCTCATCGTCGGGCGCGTACAGAACCTTGGCCAGAAATGGATCGGCGTTGATCAGCCGCCCAGCCTTCACATCGGGATCGAACAGGGGCCGCTTGTCCAGCCCCAGCTGACGGCGCACCTCCGGGGTGGCGAACTGCATGCCGCAGCGCTTGCGGCCGCGGTGGTTCTTGCGGTGCCACCGGTTGGGCTTGCCGTAGGCCACCATGGAGTGGGTCAGCACGCGTTCGTCGGGAATCTTGTAGATCTTCTGCAGCTGGCTCAGCAGTTCCTTGAGCGCGGTGACCTGCTGCCCGGTGATGGGCTTGTTGTGGTAGCCCACCACCTCGATGCCGATGCTGCGGCGATCCAGGTTATCCTTGCCGTCCCACATGCTGCGGCCCGCGTGGATGGCCACCTTGCCGCGCTTGATGACCCGGTACACCTGGCCGTCGGTGCGTACCACGTAGTGGGCCAGCCCGCGGCGGCGGATGCGGTCAAGCGAAGAGCGGTTCCCGCCTTCGGTGGTGTGCAGGATGATGTAATCGGTGCGAGGACGCGTGTCCCGGAACCGGTTCAGGCCGCTGAGGCGGTTGCTGATGCTCAGTCCTCCGGCGGCGATGGCGGCGGTGGCCACCGCCATCGAAAGGAGGACCAGGATCAGCCAGAGACGTCCGTGTCTTGCCTTGATGGTCATTGCTCCGTGTAGCGGTCGATCACTTCGATGATGCCGGCCCGGCAGGCGGCACAGAAGGGTTTCTTGCCCTTGGTGAACATGATGCAGTCCAGCTGCGATCGGTACAAGCCCTGACTGCTATAACCTGCCCCCTCGAACGCGCCCACCACCTGGCGCGAGGGATTCCGGGCGAACCAGGCGTCCACCGCCTTCTGGTGTTCCAGAGAGAGTTCCTCGCCTTCCTGCTTGGCCTGGGCGATGGTCTTTGCGTCCGCTCCGTCGCGCATCAGGGCGGCGATGCGGTCGTTCACTTCGCCCCGGATCTTCTGGTACTTCACATCCATGGCGTCGTACTCGGCCTTGCGCCAGTCCGTGGGCAGCGGGCCGCCGGTGGGGTGCTGGCCCCACTTGACGTGGGCCGGATCCAGCAAAGCGGTGATGTTCCGCTCCCGGGGCTCGTGGTCCCGCGAGTAGAAATCGGTGTAGGCCACGTTGGAGGTGTAGTACTCGTCGGCCAGCCCGGCAAAGCTGTGGCCGAACTCGTGCAGGAACACGTACTCGCTCCACTGGTTGTCGCTGGTGAAGGTGCAGAAAAGGTTGTAAATGCCCCCGCCACCGTAGCGTTCGTGGTTGACCATGATGTACAGCACATCGTAAGGCACGGCCTGCGCAATGTCACGCATGGCCCGGTTATCCTCGGTGAGCATGTACCGCTCGCTGCCCAGGCTGTCGAAGGTGCAACCCAGCGCGGTGCGTCGGTGCACGCCGCGGCTGGGCTCATCACAGCCCGATTCCTGGCTGGGCAAAAGTACGCCGTACACGTTGATGTGTTGCTGATGGGAAGCGTAGGGCTCATGAGCGATCATCACCTGAGAGAACCGCTGAACATCGGCAATGAACTTGGGAATGTCGCACTCGGTGTAACCCTCGCCCACGATGGCGATGTCCACGCAATCGTGAGGATCGCCACCCTTGTGGCCCTCCACCGTCACGATGTCCGCCGGGGCCGGGTCCCGGCGGATGGTCCAGCTTTCGGGGTCGATGGTCACGCGGTAGAACTCTTCCAGCTCGCCGGCCGCGCCGCGGGACTCCAGGGCAAACTCCACCGGAGCTTTCGGGAAGGGCGTCAGCACCGACTCGTGGTAGGTGCGCATCACCCCTTCGCCGGCCGGGCCGGTGGTTTGCCACTCACCGAAGTAGCTGTCGAAACCCTTGCTCCAGATCAATCGGCCGGAATCCGCGTCATACAGCTTGGCGTAGTAGCGGCCCAGGTCCAGCTGGTCGATCAGCTTGGTGCGGCTGCCCGCCCACTGTCCCTGGCGCCACATCTCGTCCAGCGAGATGAACTGCTCGGTGGAATTGCCGGTGTGGTTGTAGTCGATGCGCAGGGTGGCGTCGAGGAAGTGGTCGGAGAAATCGCCGGGAGAATAGGTGGCAAAAGAGGCACCGGCCAGCAGGACCAGAAACAGAAGGGCAGACTTGAACAGCTTGTCACACATGGGCAGCTCCCGGGAGTGAAGGTCAGGATTCCTGCCCTTCACAGTATTACCCCGGGGGTTTTCAGGCAAATCCTGGTTCTCGGGTTACCGCAACAACACGATTTTATCTCTCACCGTACCACCCTCCCACACCAGCTGGTAGAAGTAGACTCCTGAGGCCACCGCATGGCCCGCCTGATCTTGCCCAGCCCAGATGGCGAAGTCAGAGCCCTGGGCGTGAAAATCATCGAGCAGGGTGCGGACCAGCTCTCCCCGGACATTGAAAATCTTCAACTCGAGGTGACTGGCCCCGGGCAGATTGAACTGGATCCGGACCAGAGGGTTGAAAGGATTCGGGTAGGCCTTGACCGCGAATGAGGAGGCTTCGGGGACGGTTATGTAAGGGCCAATGAAATAATACCCGAATTCCCCCAGGACCTGTTTCAGGACAAAAACCCGATCCTCAAGATCAGTGGGCACTTTCCTCCCCTGAGTCGAGGTGGAGACGAAACCGAGGTCGTAGGGCAGGCTGATCACCTTGCTACCGAGCTGGGGATCCTGATACATGGTGGCGGCGGAGTATGAGTAGACGCCGGTGTTTCCTGCGGTGTCGCAAAATTCAGCCAGCCTCAACGCCCCCAGTTCATTTTGAGACTCGACCGCATCGAATCGGTTGATGGAGGGACACCCCCCATCGGCTATCCAGGAGGAGTCATCACGGAATACTCCATTTCCTGAGATTGATTTCACCAGCGGAGCCGATTGGCGGTTCACCAGGGGTGCCAAGTCGTCACTGACCAGAGTCACTCTCAGCCAGTCGCTGACAAACTGATCTCCCACTGGCCCTTCATTGCCAGTCAGATCAGACACCAGGTTGTCCCCGGCCAAGAATATGTTCTTGTCTTCTTGCCGAAGCCAGGTATCCAGAACTACGAGGTCTTTCTGGCTCAGAGTGGCCATTTCCTGTGCGCCCGAGGAATAGACGATGTGTTCGTAGCTGGCCAGAATGGCCGCAGAGGCCCGTTCTCCCAGTCCGTTCCCCGCGTCCAGAGCCGCTCCCTTGGTGACGTAGAAATCGTAATCCACGCCCGGGTACAGGTAAAGCTGGACCAGAGCCGCGTGCCATCGTCGAGCCATGTTGAGATCGCCACTGTCATCCCAGAACAGGATATCGGGATTCACCAGTTGAGCCGGATTGAGTCCGCCCACCACCACCGAGGGCAAGGCCCGCACCGTGAACTTGTGGTCATAGGTTAGCTGGAAAGCGAAGGAGGAAAAACCCGTGGTGTCGGCGGGCATGATGGCCGTTTGCTGACCCTGATCGTTGGTGTCGGCGGCCTGGATGTAGTAGTGC
>JAZBOO010000039.1:0-11033 GCA_036351155.1 Candidatus Krumholzibacteriia bacterium
CCCGCCAGGCTCCGAACTCGTCGGGCCCACGGTGACGCATGATGCCGATCATGCGTTCAGGAGTCTGCTCAGGAAGCTGCAGCTGACCTTCGAGAGCCAGCACACCACAAATGCCGCACATGGTAACTTTCTGCCACCCGTCTGGTGGAATCTGGAGAAAAACAGGGCCGGAAATGCTGTCCAGAAGGGGCGGGTGTGTTAAGCTACCACCACGTTTTCACGTCACCTGTCCCCCAAGATCACGGAGGTGCCTTCGTGTCCAACAGCCTTAAATTCTACACTTTACTGCTGGTTTTCGCCACCCTGATTGCCGGCTTTTCCCAGGCGGCGCCTCCGGTGCGCGACCATGCCATCGAAGCCGAGGATTACTTCGACCTGACGGTTCTGGGCAACCTGGCCGTTTCTCCCGACGGCGACCAGATCGCCTACACCGAAAGCCGCTGGGGCCGCGGCAAGGAAGGCCGCAGCACCGACCTGTGGACCATCGGCGCCGATGGGGCGGAGCTGCGCCGCCTGACCTTCGACGGCATGGGCGCCTCCGGGCCCGAATTCTCTCCCGATGGCCGCACCATCTTCTTCCTGGGCAAGATCGACTGGGGAACCGAGGACCCGCCCTACAACGGCAAGCGCCAGGTCTGGCAAATTCCCGCCGGTGGAGGCGCTCCCCAGCCGGTGACCCGCGCCAAGCAAGGGGTGTCCCGGTTCACCCTCACCCCTGCCGGTGACGCCCTGATCTACACCGTGGAAGCCGAGGCCACCGAGGGCGACTGGGAAGATTTGCAGGGTCAGTACCCGGATCTGGAGTACGGCCACGGGATCAAGCAGCTGGACCAGGTGCGCCGCCTGGACCTGAAGACCTGGCGCGATGCCGAGATCATGGCGGCTGAACGCGTGATCTGGGACATGGCGCTCTCTCCGGACGGCCGCAAGCTGGCCCTGATCACCACCACAGACAACGAGCTGATCTTCATGGAGGGCTGGTCCGAGGTGCAGGTGCTGGACCTGGAGTCAGGAGCCCTCAGCACGGTCACCCCACCCGACTGGCGCCGTGACCACCCGTCGCCCTATGGCTGGCTGGAAGACCTGGCCTGGTCCGGGGACAACCAGGCCCTGGCCTTCGCCATCAGCTACGATGGCTATGCCTCGCAGATCTGGGTGGCCGAGTGGGACCGTCAGGGCCAGAGCCTCCGCAAGGTGGCGCGTCCCGAGATGGTGACATACTCCGGGGGATTGACCTGGCAGGGCAACAAGCGCACCCTTTGCTACCGCGGGGAAAGCATGGCCCGGGTGCAGGTGTTCGCAGCCCAGGAGGTCAAGAACGGGAAGCAGGGCAAAACCCGCCCCCTGACCGCCGGGGACCAGGTGATCGCCGGGTTCGCCCTCGATGACGGGGGCCGGACCCTGGCGGCCATTGTCGAGACCATCACCCACACCAATGACGTCTTCGTTTTCGACAAGGCCGACCGCTCGCGGCGCCTGACCAACGTCAACCCGCAGGTGGACACCTGGATTCTGCCCCAGATCGAGCACGTGAGCTGGACGGGCGCCGACGGCGACGAGTGCTTCGGCATCCTGGAACTGCCCCCCGGATACAACAGAGAAGATGGGCCCCTGCCCACCATCATCGAGCTGCACGGAGGGCCCACCGCCAGCACCCAGTTCAAGCTGCGGCTGTGGATCTACGGGCGCACGTTGATGGCCAGCAAGGGGTACGCCCTGCTGAGCCCCAACTATCACGGCTCCACCGGGTACGGCGATGAGTTTCTGGAGAAGCTGATCGGCCGCGAAAACGAGATCGAGGTGACCGACATCACCAACGGTGTGCACTGGCTGATCGACCAGGGGATTGCCGATCCGGCCAAGGTCGGAGTGATGGGCTGGAGCAACGGCGGCTACCTGACCAACTGCATGATCACCGCCCAGCCCGACATGTTCGCCGCCGCCAGCAGTGGCGCCGGTGTCCTGGACATGGTGATCCAGTGGGGCACCGAGGACACGCCGGGGCATGTCATCAACTTTGTCGAGGGGCTGCCCTGGCAGCAGGCCGCGCACTACCAGAAGGCCTCGCCCCTTTACCACCTGGACCGGGTCAAGACCCCCACGCTGATCCACGTCGGGGGCAGCGATCCACGGGTGCCCCCGGCCCACAGCCGCGCCCTGTACCGGGCCCTGCGTCACTATCTGGATGTGCCTACCCAGCTGGTGGTCTATCCCGGCGAACCCCATGGGCTGACCACCCACGAGAACCGTCTGGCCAAGATCACCTGGGATCTGGCCTGGTTCGATAAGTACTTGCTGGGCAAGTAGATCAGCCTTGATGGGTCAAAGAGAGGGGCGGCCCAAAGCCGCCCCTCTTTCCATCTCTCGAGGTGAGGATCACCCGCGTCCCAGAGCCTCCAGATAGATCTGGACCTGGGCCGCCGCCTCGGCGGGCGTGGCGGCCAGGTGCCACTGCGGGTTCTTGCCCCCCGCGTTCAGAAAGGCCGCCCCCGGATCGAAATCCAGCAGCACCACCGGACGGCCGAACCGCAGCGCCATGGCGATCTCGCTGAGCGTGCCGCCGGACCCCTGACAGGCCACCACCACATCGCTGGCCAGGATGTTGATGACGTTGCGCGCCGCCCCCATGCCCGTGGGAATGACGATGTCCAGCCCCTCGGCCGCCACATCGCGATCATCTTCGAAAAGGACGCCCACGGTCAGCCCCCCGGCCTGGCTGGCGCCGGTGACCGAGGCCTGCATGACCCCGTTGGGCCGTCCCCCTGAAAGCAGCACCCAGCCGTTCTCGGCAATGAGCCTTCCCATTTCCTGGGCGTTTTCCATGGTCTTCTGGTCGGCCTCGCAGCCGCCCATGATGCCGATGATGGTCTTGCGCACTCTAGAAACCTCCCGAGCGTAGCTGGTCCGGATCAATTTTCATGTTTTCCAGGGCGGTGGTGTCCACTTCGGGCAGGAATTCTCCGGCGGGAGCAAACTGGAAATCCACCCGGCGGGCACCCAGTCCCTGGGCCAGCATGTTCAAGGTCATGGTCGCGGACCGCTGAGCCTCACCGGTGGTGCGCTTGACCAGGTCGTTGGCCAGGCGGCTGGTCTGCACCCGGGTTTCGCTGATCAGCTTGTTCTTGGCCTCGACGCTGAAGCCCCCGGTGAACACCCGGCCAATCAGCTCGGGCATCAGCCAGGGCAACAGCTCGGTCTTGTCCTCGCTGTGGATGCGCATGTCGCGGATCAGAACCTCGTGCCGGCAGGGGGGCATGGTCACCAGGTAGCCGTCCTCCCCCTGGGGTTTGATGGCAAAACCCGGATCGTTCAGGTCGTAGCGGAAATCCACGTCGAACTCGATCACCAGGGTGATCCGCTGCGAGGACAGCAGCCAGTTCAGATACTTCTGTCCGAACTCGCCCAGCCAGTGGTCGCTGGCCGAGATGACTTCCTTGGTCATGATCCGGAACACGTTCAGCTCACCCACGGCCTTCATGCTGGTGATGAAGCTTTCGTGAGTGACCGCACGGGCGGGAACCTTGGCCTTGCCCCTGCCCCGGCGGGCCAGCCGCCAGGTGATCCAGGCGGCCAGACAGACCAGCAGGCCGGCCACAATACCGGTGAGGAAATTTTGCACGCATGAACTCCCGAAGAGGTGAAGGGCGAGTTGATCGGGAAAGGGCCGCCCCCGCGGGCGGCCCACCTGTGTCCGGGAGCATGGCAAAAGCCGGGCTCGGGATCAAGAGAGGAATGTGACGGGCCTGCCTCGAGGCTAAGCCGGCTGCAGTCGGCAGGCCTCGGCCAGCTGGCTGCGCGAGAAGACAAACCCCAGCTGAGGATAGCTCTGCAGCGCCGCCGGCACGCCAGTGTCCGGCTCGGCCAGGACCACCACCCGGGCGGGTTGAGATTCCAGGAACGGCACCAGCTGGTCCACCTGCTGCGCGGTCAAGCACTGAGGGTCGACCATGGCCAGGCCCACCTCCTGGCTCCCCGCCTCCTGATTGAAAAAGGCCTGAGCGGGAAAGACGCCCACCTCGAAATTGCTCATGACCGCGGTCAGCCATTGCACCCGATCATCATCGGTGGTCACCAGAGCCACCGACTTCAGGAAGGCCAGGGGATTGACATCCTTGCCCCCGGCCGCGGTGCCGGCGATCTGCATGAAGACTTCCATCTCCTCGATCTTCTGGTCCATGCCCTGCATGGCCTGGCACATCTGGTCGGCTCCCACGCCTTCGGTGCTCATCAGCTTGCCCAGTTGTGCCTCGGTCACGGGGTTTTCAAAGGCTCCGCCATGCACGCAGGCCATGACGTCGGCCAGGGCGACCAGAGTGGTCAAGGGCTGATCGCCACTGGTGGCCACCGTCATGTCGTGGTGATAGCGAGCCGCGTTGGAGAAGGCCTCGGGCAGCTCCCAGAATTTCAACAGAGCCTGGCCCACCTGGGCATGGTTCAAGCCCATCTTTTCGCTCTCCAGGCTCAGCCGGTCTTCTGCCGGTTCGGCCATGATCTTCATGTACTCATCGGGCACGGCGGCCGCCAGCACGTAGGCCCCGATGTCATGCATCAGGCCGGCGATGAAGGCTTCCTCGGGGTCGGTGCGCCTTTTCACGAAGGGCGCCAGGGACTGAGCTCCGGCGGCGTTGGCCATGGCGTGGCTCCAGAACTCGGTCATGTCCATCTTGCCCGTCAACTTGGACAGGGCGTCCATGGAACCAAAGCCCAGGGCCAGATTGCGCACCCCGGTGAACCCCAGCAACACCACCGCCCGGCTGATCTTGGTCACCTCGGTGGGCACGCCATAAAACGAGGAGTTCACCAGCTTGAGCACCTTGCCGGCCAGGGCCTGGTCGCTCGAAAGCACCTTGGTCACGTCGTCGGCCGAGGAGTTCTCATCACGCATGACAGCCAGCAGCTGGCGAGTCACCGCGGGCAAGGGCGGCAGGTTGCGCATCACGGTCATGATGCGGGCTTTCATGACATCAACAGACATGGACCACTCCCCAATGGGCCGGCAGAGACAGGCTGTCCCCCGGTGGATAAATGCTCACGAGATTTCCTGTTGTTCCATTCATCGGCAGGAAAGCGGGGGCGTTTAGGACAAACAGGCTGTCAATGGTCGGAGGATTCGGGGTCGCGCGGCAGACCCCGCTGCAGCTTGTGGCCGAAGCGATCGTGCACCTGATCCATCAGCCGGTCCAGCTGGCGGTCACGGGCCTGAGCCGGATCCACAAACAGGCTCCCCTGCCCCTGTCCCTGCCCGGTCAGACCCGAGGCCGTCACCCCGATCAGGCGCAGGGCCCGGCCGCGACGGCCCAGCTTGTCGTTCAACAGGCGGCGAGCCGTGTCCCGGATGATCACCGTCGAATCCGTGGCCTCGGTCAGGCTTTCCGAGCGGGTGAAGGTGCTGAAGTCGCCATAGCGGGCTTTCAGGGTGATGGTGCGGGCCTGAAAGCCGTGGTTCCGCACCCGGCGGGCCACCTTGTCGGCCAGCTCGTCCAGGATATCCTGCAGCTGGCCCCCATGGCTGATGTTCTCGGCAAAGGTGGTCTCGTTACCGATGGATTTGGCCTGATGAGCCGGGATCACGGGCCGCTCGTCGTGCCCCACGGCCAGCTCCAGCAGGTGGTCCATGTGGTCGCCGAATTGCTGCACCAGCAGGGCGCGAGGCACCGCCAGCAGGTCCCTCACCTTGCGGATGCCGAACTTCTGCAACTGTTGCTGCGACACCTTGCCCACGCCCCATAGTCGCCCCACCGGCAGGTCGGCCAGCAGGTCACGGGCGCCCTCGGGAGTGATGACCACGAACCCGTCGGGCTTGTCCAGATCACTGGCCAGCTTGGCCAGGAACTTGTTGTGGGCCACCCCCACCGAGGCTGTCAAACCGATCTCCTGGGCAATCCGGTCCTTGATGGTGCGGCCAATGGTCTCCGCCGACCCGAACAGGCGCCGGCAGCCGGTGACATCCAGAAACGCCTCATCGATGGACAGGGGCTCGACCAGCGGCGTGTAATCCCGAAAGATGGCCCCGATTTGCCGGGATACCTCCATGTAGCGGTCCATGTGCCCCCGCAGGAAAACACCATCGGGGCACAGCTTGATGGCCCGGGCAGCACTCATGGCGCTGTGCACGCCAAAGGCGCGCGCCTCGTAACTGGCCGCAGAAACCACCCCGCGACCTTCGGGCGTCCCGCCCACGATGACGGGTTTTCCCCGCAGGGAGGGATTGTCCAGCACCTCGACCGAGGCGTAGAAGGCATCCATGTCGATGTGAAGGATGGCGCGCAGTGCAGTCATGCTTCCCCTGGAACCGTTGGACCGTTAGAATGATCACTCCATAAAACAGGAGCATAACATGGACATCCGCCTCGAAACCATCATCGTCTATCCCGTGAAGAGCCTGCGTGGAATCCTCCTGCCGGAAGTGGAGGTGACACCGCGGGGCCTGGCTGCCGACCGTCTGTGGGTGGTGACCGACCAGACCGGGCGATTCCTTTCCCAGCGGTCCCACCCCGGGATGGCCCGGATCCGGGTGACCGCCCATCCTGAAGGCTGGCTTTTGTCGGCTCCCGGCCGGCCGGATCTGGTCCTGACTCCTCCCGAGGAAGGCCCCCGGGTGGAGGTGTCGATCTGGAAGGACCAGGTCGGAGCTGCTCCGGCACCTGATCAGGCGACGGCCTGGTTATCCTCCTTTTTGGGCGCGCCTTGCCAGCTGGCCTTCATGGACAGGCCGACCGCTCGCCCGGTTCTCGATAAACTGTCGCCTGAAGGTCAGGTGGTGAGCTTTGCCGATGCCTTTCCCGTCCTGGCCACCTCCCAGGCTTCCCTCGATCTGCTGAATACCAAGCTCGAGCAGTCCGTCTCCATGGATCGGTTTCGCGCCAACCTGGTGTTTTCCGGTTGTGGGCCCCATGCCGAGGATGATTGGGGAAAGTTCCGCGTAGGCAATGCTGTGTTCCGGGCGGTGAAGCCCTGTTCCCGCTGCTCCATTCCAACCGTGGACCAGGAAACGGGGGAGATTTCCCGGAATGGAGAGCCCCTGCGAACCCTGGCCACTTACCGCTCCCAGCCGGGCGGAATCATGTTCGGGGTGAACCTGGTGATCGAAAAACCAGGCCTGGTTCAGCTGGGCGACAAGGTCGGGCTCATGGCTTGATTCGCGTCCTGTTCGGTACCATCACCTGCACAGCCTGTTGAAAATTTAACCGGAAAATCTTTGTTTTCAGGTATTTGCAACTGTTTTTAGCTTTGACAAATCAACTTCTTTTGCCCTAAGGTCTTCTGTACCTGCTCCCAGGTTTTTGTTTTTTCCCCAAGGAGGACCCGACGATGAAGAAATTTCTGCTCCTGAGCCTCGTGGCCGCGCTGGCTATCACCGTGGGCTTGGCCGTTGATGATGCCGTCGCCAAGGACTTCAAAGCCAAGGTCGGCGGCGGTCCGACCGGTGGTACCTTCAATACATTCGCCAATGCCATGGCCGTGTACGTTCCGAAGAACCTGGAAGGTGTCAAGCTATCCGCCGTCGGCTCGGGTGGCTCGGTCGAAAACGTCAAGCGGGTCAGCTCCGGGGAAAGCGACTTCGGTCTGTGCTACGCCGTGGACAGCGCCCTGGGCCGTGGTGGCAAGCTGCCCAAGGATCCCACGAAATACGATGGCACCCGGGCCCTTGGCTTCCTTTATGGTGCGCCGGCTCAGCTGGTCGTCCGGGCCGACAGTGGCATCAAGAGCGCCATTGACCTCAAGGGCAAGCGCGTGGCCGTGGGTAACGCCGGCAGCGGCGCCGCCGCCAGTGCCGAGCGTTTCTTCCGTCACCTGGGCGTCTGGGACAACTTCAACCCCCAGTTCCTGGGCTACTCGGCTGCCGCCAGTGCCTTCAAGGACGGCAAGATCGATGCCTTCTGGGTGCTGGTGGGCTATCCCAACCGCTCCATCATCGAAGCCTCCGTGCAGGTGGACATCAACCTGATCGATGTGGGCAAGGACGCCGATGACTACGACTTCTACGCGGCTTACGCCTACATTCCCATCACCATTCCGGCCGGGACCTACGGCGAGGGTATGCCCGAGTGCAAGACCTTCCAGGACGCCACCTTCCTGTGCGCCAATGCCGAAGTGCCCGCCGATGTGGTCTACGACATCATGAAGACCTTGTGGAATGAAGAGGGGATGGCAGCCATGGTGGCGGCCAAGAAGACCTTCAAGACCATGACCCTGGAAAACGCTTTCGATGGCGCCAGCATTCCGCTGCATCCCGGCGCTGTGAAATTCTGGGAAGAAATGGGCAAGACGGTTCCCGACAACCTGAAGTAAAGGGCCTTTCGTCCTTTGATGTGACGCGCGATCCGACGGGGAGGGGGTCTGACCTCCTCCCCGTTTTGACCAAAAGAGGGACCCCATGACCGACTCCGACCGCACACCCCCCGAGGACCCCCGTCTGGATCAGCCTGAAATCGAGGAAGCCAACCAGGAAATTCTCGACGAGCTGATGGAAAAAGACGCCAAGTCCGGCCGGGATCTGAAAAAATTCTGGTACATCTTGACCAGCGCTCTGGGCATCTTCATGGTGCTGTTTTACATGTACAGCGCCGGTATCCAGCCGGTGGACACCCAGTATCATCTGGGTATCTACGTGCTGATCACCTTTGTGATGGTCTTCCTGACCTACCCCATGACCAAGAAGAGCCGTCCCGATCGCCCCTCGATCTCGGACCTGATCATGGCCTTGATCTCCATCGGCGTGATCGGCTACTGGATCATGGAGTATGCCAACCTCAATTACCGCATGGGTTCGGAGACCAATCTGGACACTTTCGTGGCGGTGGTGGGCATCCTCATTTCCCTCGAAGCGGCCCGACGGGTCCTGGGCATGGCCATGACCATGTCCGGCATCCTGTTCCTGGCTTACCTCCTGTGGGGCAACCTTTTCGAGGATCTGCCGGTGCTGTCGGCCTTCGCCCACGACGGGTTCCGGGTCACCCGGGCCCTCAACTTCCTGTTCTACAACCAGGACGGAATCTTCGGCATCATGGCCAACGTGCTGGTGACCTACGTCATCCTGTTCATCTTCTTCGGGTCATTCCTGAAGGCCAGCGGGGCCAGCAAGTTCTTCATCGATCTGCCGCTGGCCATCGCCGGCAAGAGCGTGGGCGGCCCCGCCAAGGTGGCCGTGATCGCCTCGGGGTTCTTCGGGTCGGTGTCCGGTTCGGCCATCGCCAACACGGTGTCCACCGGAGCCTTCACCATCCCCATGATGAAACGGGCCGGATTTCGTCCCCACGTGGCCGGTGCCATCGAGCCCTCGGCCAGTATCGGCGGCATGTTCATGCCCCCGATCATGGGCGCCGGCGGCTTCCTCATGGCCGAGATGACCGAGATTCCCTACGTGGACATCATGAAGATGGCCATCTTTCCGGCCGTCATGTATTTCCTGAGCGTTTTCGTGATGATTCACTTCGAAGCCAAGCGCTACGGGCTATACGGCGAAGTGGATCCCGAGGCCCCCACGGCCCTGGACATCCTCAAGAAGGAGTGGTTTCTGGTCACTCCCCTGGTCCTGATCATCGTCCTGATGCTGATGGGGAAATCGGCCGGGTACTCGGCGGTGGTGGCCACCCTGAGCTGCGTGGTGGTCAGCTGGTTCACGCCTGACCACAAGATGGGCTGGCGGCAAATCCGCGATGCCATGATCGAAGGCGCGCGCAACACCCTGATCATCGGGGCCACTGTGGGTGTCATCGGCATCATTGTCGGGACCATCAGCCTGTCCGGCATTGGTCTGAAGTTCTCGGACATCATCATCAGCCTGTCGGGCGGCTTCCTGCCGGTGGCCATCCTTCTGATCGGTATTGCGTCGCTGGTGCTGGGCATGGGCGTGCCGGTGACGGCGGCCTATCTGATCACCGCCGTGCTCACGGTCGGATCGGTCAGCAACATGATCGCCATGCAGCACTTCGGCGTGTCGTTCGCCGATCTGGCCAGTCCCCCCATGGGGGATCTCTCCATCGAGGCCTATCGAGCTCTGATTGCATCATCGGCCGAGTCGGCCGCCTGGGTGTTGATTGCCAGTCACATGATCGTGTACTGGTTCAGTCAGGACTCCAACATCACACCCCCGGTGTGTGTGGCCGCCTATGCCGGAGCAGCCATTGCGGGATCCGATCCCTGGAAAACCGGCTGGACCAGCTTCAAGTTCGCCAAGTTCCTGTACATCGGACCATTCCTGTTCGCGTACAGTCGGGGCTTCCTCCTCAATGGGTCCACCATGGAGATCATCGTCACCTTCACCACCATCACCCTGGCCACGGTGGCCTTTGGCAGCCTGACCATGGGGTATCTGGCCTGCGGAATGAACATTCTCGAATGGGTGATCATGGCCGTGGCCACGGCTATCCTGTTCTTCCCGGGGCTGGTCCACGCCGCCCTTCATGTGGATGTGCCCGCCTTCCTGGTGGACGGTGTGGGTATCCTGCTGTGGGTGCTGGTTTTCATCCTGCAGAAAATCAGGATCAAGGCCAACCCCACCCTGACGTTACCGGCCCATGAGCAGAAGAAGCTGAGGGCGGCCCGGGCCTGACCCAGCTCTTCAGAACGCAAAAAGCCCCCTCCAGCTGGAGGGGGCTTTTTTGTTCGATCGCAGGTCAGGATCAGGCGTCCATGTCTTTCCAGCGCCGCGCCATGCGGGCGAACACGATCAACGCGATGATCGCCACACCCCCGATGGCCGCGAAGGGGAACCAGACTGCCGGGCCGGGCTGGTAGGTGTTCCACAGGAGGTCGGTGGCCGCCGTGGCATCCAGCCCCAGGATCTCCTGCAGCTTCAGGAACGCCTCGGTTCGCGGCACGCCCGTCACGGCATCGAGGCTGGACACGTGGCCGTCCCAGGAGCCCCGAGGCACCAGCTCGGTATGTTCAACAATGTACTTCTGGGCCAGCACCGCTTTCTCCCCGAAGTTGCCGTAGAAGTAGCCCTGCAGCTTGGCTCCCACCAGGCCGCCAATGCCCACGGGGATGTTCACGTAGCCCAGATACAGCCCCTTCTTGCCCGGAGGTGA
>JAZBOO010000040.1:0-7390 GCA_036351155.1 Candidatus Krumholzibacteriia bacterium
GAGGACATCCTCTACAAGCTGGGCGACCGGAACCTGGATCAGCTGAAGTACCAGCTGGCCCTGGGTCTCAAGCCCACCAGCGACCTGCGGATGGATCTGGGCTTCCAGGCCATCGACCAGACCTACGAGCGCCTGGACGAGGCCGTGGAAACCACCTGGGCCACCCAGCGCGGTTACCTGATCGCCAACTGGACCGTGATGCCCCGGCTGACCGTGCTGGCCTCGGCCAGCCTGGGCCAGGACAAGTACGAACTGACCGACGGCCCGGTGTCCACAGGCACCATCGGCCCGTTGATGTACGACGGCAAGACCCTGCGCTACGCCCCCGGCGTGGTGTTCAGCGCCACGGACAAGCTGACGCTGGAAGCCATCTACGAAGGGATCGACTTCGAAGACAAGGCGGACCGGGACGACGACAGCTACAAGCTGCAGTCGGACCACAGCCGCGTGTTGCTGCGGGCCGGCTACGATGTGGGCGAGAACGCCCGCGTGACCGCCGGTTACCGTCGTCAGGAATTCGATGAGAACCGCTGGGATGACTACATCCTGGACATTTATTCACTGTCCGTGTCGGGCACGTTCTAGAAACCGAGGCCGAACGTGAACACACTGCATCGACCCGAATCCCGCAAGGACCAGTTGCTGGCGCAGGCGACCCTGCTGTTCAGCAACCACGGGTTCGATGGTACCAGCATGCGCATGATCGCGCGTGCCAGTGGCATCACGGAAGCGGCCATTTACCGGCATTTCGACAACAAGTCCCATCTGTACGAAGAAGTGATCCGGGCCAAAGCCCGTTGTCACGACATCGCGCAACTGCGTGAGGAAACTCCCGCCGGCGAGGACGTGGAAGGCCTCCTGACCAGGATCGCCCACCACATCCTCAACCTGGCGGCCCAGGATCCTCAGCTGATGCGCCTGATGTTCCATAACAGCCTGGAGCGCGGGGCCTTCTCGGCCCTGCTCTTCATGGAAGTGCGCCTGCCGTATATCGAGTTTCTGGCTGAGGAACTGGCCAACCGCATGAAGGTTGGCGAGGTGCGCAGGGTTGATCCGCTGATCACAAGTCGCTGTTTCGTGGGCATGGTCATGGACTGTGCGCTGAACATCGGCGTGTGGACAAAGATGTTGGATTCCCAGTTCGAGGCCAACGACGTGGTCTGCAATAACGTGCCGATCTTCGCTCGTGGCCTCTTGACCGAACAGGCCGCCCACTAGGGCGCCTGCAACCGGGGAGTAACCGATGAAACGCATGATTCCTTTCAGCATCCTGGCGGTTCTGCTGGTGCTGACCTTCCTGTGCGGGTGTGAAAACGACACCGGCAACGATCTGGGCGAAGGCCCGGGCGGCGGTGGCACCACCACCGACATGTCCTGCCTGGGTTGTCACTCCAGCCAGACCATGCTCGAGGAGGCGCTGGGCGAAGAAGGCGCCAAGGTGGAGGTGGCCATCAAGTCGGATGGCTGAGGCGGCGAAGTACCCCCGCTGGAAGCGTGGGAAAAAGTCATCATCACCGGCAACAATGGCACCCAGTTCCTCAACAGTGCGCATGGACCCGACTATGAAGGGGACCTGGTCCCCCACGTGCTGACCTGTCAGCATTGCCACGCCGGTCCCGCCGATTTCACCTTCGAAACCGCGGCCCAGGCCCACGACGGCATGATTGCCGACCCCAGCAGCTTCGGCACCTCGGGCTGTGTGCAGTGTCACGCACCCGACTTCGCGGAGAACGCCTGCGACGGCTGCCACTCCCAAGCAGTGGACGCCACCCGCAACAGCCTGCACACCAACCTGTGGGGCTACAAAGACGCCATCGAGGCGCGCTGTACCGCGAACTTCGACGAGCTGGGCGTGGAAGAGGGCTTCCAGGCCAACTGCGCCGGTTGCCACACCACTTGCGGACAGTGCCATATCAGCCGTCCCAAGAGCGTGGGCAGCGGTTTCATCCAGATCGCCGGTTCCCCATACTCGCACCGTTTCCGTCCCTCACCGGACATGAACGAGCAGTGCATTGCCTGCCACGGCAGCCGCATCGGCAACGACTTCCTGGGTCAGTCCGAGGGTAACGTGGAAGACACGCACCGCCAGATGCAGTGCAAGGGCTGTCACACCATGGAAGAGATCCATGGCGACCCCACGCACACCGAGGAGAACCACTACAACGATCGCTACGAGGTGACCAACATGCCTCGTTGCGAGGAATGCCATGGAACCGAGGCCGAGTGGGACAATAGCTACCACAACGCCCATGTCGACGGCTTCGCCTCGAACCTGCAGTGCCAGGTCTGCCACTCGCAGCCCTACAAGAACTGCACGAATTGCCACAACCTGGGATCGGGCGAGAAGAGCCCCGACAAGTACGACATCGACCCCAGCATGGTGCAGCTGAAGATCGCCCCCAACGATGGTGGTCCTTCAGGCCTGAACAACCCCAACCGTGCCGAGTACGATTACGTGCTGGTGCGCCACACGCCCGTGGATCCCGGCACTTTCGACGACTGGGGACTGTCTTTGCCCAACTACACGGCCGTGCCCACCTGGAAGTACACCTCGCCGCACAACATCGTGCGCTGGACCGCCCAGACCACGGTTGAAGCGGGGCAGAGCTGCGGCACTTCCTGCCATGGCACGCCCGACAGTCCGGAAGGGTTCTTCCTGCGGGAAAGCGACCTGTACGAGACCGATGGCGTGACCCGGCTGCCCGACTATGACGCCAATATCAATTTCGTGATGCCGGACCCCGACAAAGTGAAGTCCGACAAGTAGTTTCGTTCGCAAGACTCCCCGCAGAACACTCTGCGGGGAGCATCAACAGGGGATCTTCCCCGAACCGGATCGCTGATCCGCGCCAAGGAGAATGACAATGTTGAAACGCTGGTTCCTTCTTGTGATCATGATGCTCGCCCTGGTGGCCTTTACCGGTTGCTCCGACGACGACGACCCGGTTAACCCGCCCTCCGGCGACACCGCCTTCGAAGTCATGGTGGCCGCCGGCAAGGCGTACATCAACGACAGCGCCCAGTGCCCTGGCGTGATCAGCGCCCAGGCTGTTTATGATAACTTGGACGACTACACGGTCATCGACGTCCGGTCCATGGACCATTACCTGGCCGGTCATATCCCCGGTGCCTACCAAACCACCTGGTCCACCTTCCTGGACGACCTGGCCAACAACATCCCCACCGGCAAGCCCTACGTCATCACCTGTTACACGGGCCAGTCTGCCGGTCACTACAAGATTGCCGCCGAGATGATGGGCTACGATGATGTTTATAGCCTGCTCTGGGGCATGAGCTCCTGGAACGAGAACACCGCCGGCAACAAGTGGCAGGGCAACGCCATGGTGGATGACGCCCTGGGCGCCGCCAATGCCGAGCAGACCAACAACAACGGCGATCTGGTCGAGCATGACTTCCCCGTGCTGACCGAAGACGCCAGCACCGTGGTGGCCGACCGCGTCGAGGCCATGCTGGCCGCCGGTTTCCAGGCCACTTCCTACGCGGCCATCCAGGACAACCTGGACGACTACTTCGTCATCAACTACTTCGGCGAAGCCGACTACCTGGGCACCGGCGGCTCGGGCGTCCCCGGCCACATCCCCGGCGCCTTCCAGTTCACCCCCTACGCCAGCCTGGGCGACGACCAGATGCTGAACAACCTGCCCAGCGACGGCACCACCATCGTGGTGTACTGCTGGACCGGACAGCACAGCAGCCAGGTCACCGCGTACCTGAACATGCTGGGCTACAACGCCAAGAGCCTGGCCTACGGCAGCAACAATCTGTTCTACAGCAGCCTGACCGCCCACAAGTGGAACGACGCCAACTGCATGAACTTCGACATGGAAATGGGCCCGATGATGACCGGCGACTTCGCCGCTCTGGTCGACGCGGGTGACGACTACATCAACGACAACACCGACTGCCCCGGCACCATCAGTGCTCAGGCCCTGTATGACAACCTGGACGACTACACCGTGATCGATATCCGTGGAGCCACCGATTACGCCGACGGCCACATCGTCGGCGCCATCAACAGCTCGCTGACCGACCTGATGACCGACCTGACCGACGGCACCATCCCCACCGGCAACCCCTACGTGGTGGCTTGCTACACCGGCCAGGCCGCCGGCCACGCCAAGCTGGCCATGGAACTGATGGGTTACGAGAACGTCAAGACCCTGGCCTGGGGCATGAGCTCCTGGAGTCCTGATGTGACGGGGACGAACTGGGCAACCTCGACCATGGTCGCCGACGCCTTGGGCGCCGCCAATGCCGAGCAGACCAACAACAACCCGGACCTGGTCTGGGGCGACTACCCCACCACCACCGGCACCATGGAAGACCGCGTGAACGCCATGCTGGCCGCCGGCTTCCAGGGCGTCAGCTACGCCTCGATCCAGGACAACCTGGATGACTACTTCGTGGTCAACTACTTCGGCGAAGCCGACTACCTGGGCGAGGGCATGTCCGGCGTGCCCGGCCACATCCCCGGCGCCTTCCAGTACACTCCCTATGCCAGCATGGGCATGGGCGAGATGCTGGCCTACCTGCCCACCGACCAGACCATCGTGGTGTACTGCTGGACCGGCCAGCACAGCAGCCAGGTCACCGCGTACCTGAACGTGCTGGGCTACACGGCCAAGAGCCTGGTCTACGGCAGCAACAACCTGTTCCACAGCAGCCTGACCGGCCACAAGTGGAGCAGCGCCAACGTCATGGACTTCCCGCTGCACAACTCCGTCACCAACTAATCCTGGCTGGGACGCAAAAGGGAGGGCCTTCGGGCCCTCCCTTTTTTTTCTCCACCGCTGAAGCCTTACCGCACCGGCCGCGTGAACAGCCAGTTCCCCCCGTCAGCGGGCGGTTCCTCCGCAGCCTCCCAGCCCAGCGCATTGAACCCCAGCAAATCTTGCGGCGTGGTCGCTCCCGACTCCAGCGCGTACTTGACCAGCGCGCCGCGGGCCATCTTCGAATGCACCGCGACGGTCTTCAAGCTGCCGTCCGGCTTCTCTTCCTTGAACACCAGCGAGATCAGGGGACCTTTCAGCTGCTTCAGATCCAGGGCCTTGATGTACTCCTGGGCTGCCACGCTGATCACCGGCTCGCCCTTTTTCAGGTCGGCGTTGAGCGCCGCGGTGAGCGGTTCCTTCCAGAACTCGACCAGATTTCGGCACCCCCTGGGCTGCAGCTTGCTCCCCATTTCCAACCGGTAGAACTCGATCAGATCGAGCGGGCGCAACAGACCGTAAAGGCCCGACAGGACACGCACATCACGCTGAGCGTGCTTGAGCTGGGCGGGGGTCAATGTCTCCGCCTCGATGTACTTGTAAACCAGTCCGGTGAAGGCGAAGAGGGCCGGTGCCTGAGGTTGCCCAGCCTGCCCCCACAGCGCGGCAGCGGCCTTGGTCTCGGTGGCCAGCTTGGGACTCACCGACATCAGCTTGGCCAGCTTTGCTTCACTCAGGGGCCGCAACTGATCGGCCAGCTGCTGGGCCTGCTCCAGCTGCCGGGCCTTCGTGGCCCGAGGTGCACGCGGATAGGCGATCCCCGCATCCATGGTCTTGGTGGAGTTCAACAGGATCTTCACAGGGACTCCAGCTCCTCCCAGCGGGCATAACCCGCCTCCAGTTCCGCCTCGATTTCCTCGAGCCGCTTCTTCAGATCGACCACCCGGGCGGGAGCTTCCTGGTACAGCTTGGGGTCGGCCATCTGCCCGTGGATCTGCTCCTGCTCGGCCTCCCAGACTTCGATTTGCCCGGGCAGCGCCTCCAGCTCCTTCTTTTCCTTGTAGCTCAGGCGGCGCGGCTGGTCGACCCTGGGCTTGGCTTTGCCCTCTTTTTTCTTGGGCTTCTCGCCGGCTACGGTCTGCCGCGAAACCCGCGCCCAGTCCGAATAGCCGCCCACCGTCTCGGTCACCCGGCCGTCCCCCTCCAGGGCCAGGGTGCTGGTGGTCACGTTGTCCAGGAACTCGCGATCGTGGCTGACCAGCAGCATGGTCCCCTCGAAGTTGACCAGCAGCTCCTCCAGCAGTTCCAGGGTTTCCAGGTCCAGGTCGTTGGTGGGTTCGTCCAGCACCAGCAGGTTGGCCGGCTGGGTGAACAGGCGGGCCAGCAGCAGGCGGTTCCGCTCGCCTCCCGACAGATGGGTGATGGGCGACCGCGCGCGATCGGGCGAGAACAGGAAGTTCTGCAGATAGGTGATGATGTGCATGGGCTGGCCGTTGAAGTTGATGGTGGGGTTGCCCTCACTCACGTTCTCCAGCACCGTCTTGGTTTCGTCCAGCTGGGCGCGCTGCTGATCGAAGTAGGCCACCTGCAGCTTGGTCCCGGTCTGGATAGTGCCCTCGGTGGGCGCCAGCTCTCCCAGCAGCAACCGCAGCAGGGTGGTCTTGCCCGAGCCGTTGGGGCCCAGAATACCCACCTTGTCCCCGCGCATGATCATGGTGTTCAGGCCCTGGACCATCACCTTGTCCGGCCAGGAGAATGCCAGGTCCCGGGTGCGGATCACCAGCCGGCCGCTCTGGTCGCTGTCCTGCAGCTGAATACGCGCATCACCGGTCTGGGTCCGGCGCGACTGCCTCTGCTCGCGCATCTCCATCAAGGAGCGCACCCGGCCCTCGTTGCGGGTCCGGCGGTCGCGCACCCCCTGGCGGATCCACACCTCTTCCTCGGCCAGCTTGCGGTCGAAGGCCGCCCACTGATTCTTCTCGTCGCGCAGGTGCTCGTCGCGGCGCACCAGGAAGGTGTCGTAGTTGCAGGTCCAGTCGCGCAAACGGCCGCGGTCTAGCTCGATGATCCGCTGGGCCACCGCCCGCAGAAATGCCCGGTCATGGGTCACGAAGAACAGGGCCCCACTGAAGCGCGCCAGCTGATCTTCCAGCCAGGCGATGGCGTCGATGTCCAGGTGGTTGGTGGGTTCGTCCAGCAGCAGCAGATCCGGCTCGATGACCATGGCCCGCGCCAGCAACACCCGGCGCTTGTTGCCCGCCGACAGGGTGGAAAACTCGGCACCTCCGTCCAGCCCGGCGCGGGTCAGCACCTGGGCCACCTGGTTGGCCAGCTCCCACGGTCCGGCATCTTCCAGATGGGCAGCCAGCCCCTGGGCCACCACCTCTTCCACCTTGCCCGTCAGATCGCGAGGCACTTCCTGAGGCAGATACCCCACCCGCAGGCCGCTTTGACGCAAGATCTCGCCGCCATCCGGCTTGAGCTCACCGCTCATGATGCGCAACAGGGTGGTCTTGCCTTCACCGTTGCGGCCGAGCAGACTGGCCCGTTCGCCCTTCTCCACCCGCAGGTTGACATCCTGCAGGATGGCCGGGCCGCCGAGGGCCAAGGTGAGGTTTTTGAGTTCGAGTATTGCCATGGTCCGCCAAAGATGACCGAAC
>JAZBOO010000041.1:0-21201 GCA_036351155.1 Candidatus Krumholzibacteriia bacterium
CGGATACGTCCGGATCCCCCGCTCAGGATTTCCTCGCCGCCGTCCATGGACGCCGTCCAGATCCATTCATTCTGACCAGGCACCTTCTCGAACTCGAAGCTGATGGTGTGTTCCCCGCCCAGGCTGTCGTAGACCGTGGTGGACATGCTGTAGGTCTTCAGGTCACTGGCTTCCTGGATCTCGTTGTAAGCAAAGGCATTGCTCAGGGTGGTATTCTCGATCCCCTGCTCCGACAGGCTGATCTTGCCAATGGAGCCGGCGGTCCCCACTTCACCGGTCACCATGATCTGGCCGGTTTCGTTCAGGGTCACCGGGTTCGAGTTGATGCCCAGGGCAAACTGGAACTCCTGCATCAGGTCGCCCAGGGTGCTGGTTCCGGTGACGGCCACCGAGCGTTCGGTAACCGCCTCACCACCCACATCCCCATTGATCAGAAGAGTCGGAGTGCCCACGGAAAAATCGATATCCAGGGGATCACCCGTGGAGTCATAAAGATCCGCCAGGAGGTCGGTGCTTTCCGCGAAGGCCCGCAGTTCGCTGGAGGATTCACTGGTGCCATTGGCCACATTGCTGGGGAAGGTGAAGTTGGTATTGAAGAGGGTCTTGGCTTCCACCGAGAGGCTGAAGGCTTCGATGTCCGCATCGTTGTTGGTCATCGTCAACTCGCCGGAGCCGCCGATGTTGAAAGTGATGGCCCGACCCTCGGTGCTCATGGTGGAGTTCAGGAAGTTGACCAGGTCGTCATAGGTGCTGTCGCTGGCCACGGTGAAGGTGGCGGTGGACAGATCGGTGCTGACTCCGGCCTCGTGCCCGTTGATCTTGATGACGTCACCTGCCCGCAAATTCATGACACCGTCCATCTGGCCACTCATGGAAGTCAGCAGGTCGGTTCCTTCGGCCGCGGCCAGGAAGCTCGGACTTTGCATGATGGTGGGCTTGGCATCGCTGCTGCTGTCCAGGTTGCCCATCAGCGAGACGGAACTGGAAGGTTGAGCCGGCACCACCAGGGTGGGGTCGATGACGATGTCGGTCATGGGGCCGGTGGGCAAGACGCCATCCGCATCGGCCATGACGCCCTGGACGCGCAAACCGGTGCTGGGATTGACCAGCGTGTTCTCGCTGTCGATACCGAAAATCCCGGCCCGGGTGTAGACGTTGCTGGCGCCGTCGTTCAGGATGAAGAACCCGGACCCTTGAATGGCCAGATCCGTTTTCTTGCCCGTGGTCTGGAAGTTCCCCTGGTTGAAGTTGGTGTCGATGCTGCCCACCTGGGTTCCCAGGCCCACCTGCTGAGGGTTGGTCCCACCGAGGCCGCCGGCCACCGGTCGGCTGGCCGACTTGATGGTCTGGGTCAGCATCTCGTTGAACGTCACCCGGCCGGACTTGAAGCCCACCGTGTTGCTGTTGGCAATGTTGTTGCCGATGACATCCAGATTCGTGAGGTTGGCACCCAACCCAGAAACACCGGAATACAGGGACTTGAACATATGGGATCCTCCCTAACTTGTCGTTGTGCCGGGCAGCGTGCCCGACGTTCGCCTAGCTCACCTTGTAAATATCAGAAACGTAGAACTCCTGGCCGCCCACCGAGACGACCGCCACGTTGTTCTCGTACCGCAATCCGTCCACCGGACCCGTCATGAGGGTGGAGAACGGAACCTCGATGTCGCCGCTGTTCACCGTCACGTTGAGGGTGTAGTCGCCGTCGGCCGCGGTGGACCCATCGCTCAGTTCGCCATCCCAGGTCACGTCATTCAGACCCTGGGAAACGTTCTTGCTGTAGGTCCGGACCACGTTCCCGTTGCTGTCCAGGACCTCGATGGTGGCCGTTCCGGCTCCCTCCACCGCCAGGACATTTTCCGAAACCTGGCCCTCGGCCACGAAGGTCTTGTCCCCCTCCACGGTCACGTTCTTGCCCACCAGGGACAGCATGGCCGTGTTGTTGATCGATTGACCCACGATGAGATTTTCATCCAGCTTGGTGTTCACGGATTCCATCTCCTCCAGCATGGTGAACTGGGTGATCTGGGAGGTGAACTGGCTGTTGTCCATGGGGCTCATCGGGTCCTGGTTCTGGATCTGGGCCACCAGCAAGGTCATGAAATCGATCTTGTTGATCTCCGAATAGTCGCGATCGGCCTGCCCTACCACGGGGCCGTATCCGTCTGTCACACCTTGGACTGGCATGGTCTATCCTTCCCCACGCAGGCTGGCCCAGTCGGGTCGTCCATCAGGGCGCCTGTGTTGGTGTTCCTGGTGATGAGACGCGCTCTGTTCCTGGCGCGACTGGTCCCGTCGTTCGTCATTCCGGGTATCGTTCTTGTCTGCGTCCTGGCCCCTGTTTTCCACCTTGATGTCCACTTGCTGCCAGCGGGTGCTCTTGTCGCTTATGCCGCTGGCCAGTTCACGGATACCCTCTTTGATGGCTTTCTCGGCTTCACCTGATTGTGCGGAAATCACGATGTTCAAATCGTTCCCCTTGGCCACGAACTGGATTTCCACCTGGCCCAGCTTTTCCGGGTTCAGGTGCAGCACCACTTTTTCCTGGCCGATCTTGCCATCCAGGCTGGTACTCAGCTGGCGGACCACCTGCTGACGGATGTCCTGGGCCTGGCTGGGGGTGGCCGCTCGTTCGGTGTTCACCTTGAAGCTGCCCTCGTCCAGAGGATGAGAGGAGCCGCTGGCAGCGGTGATCGGAGCCGCGGGAACCTCCTGCTCGGCCTCCGGGGCCGCAGCGGAGCTGTTTTCCGCAGCCTTGGCTTGCTTGGAGTAGTTTTCCATCATCTGAACGGAGTTTTGAGTCAGCTGTTCGGCCTGACTATCCGGCGTATCCTGCCCACTATCGGTTCCGGTGGAAGCCGTGACCGTATCGGTGCTCTCCACCGTCACCTGTTGATCTCCGGGGACAATTTCCGCCTTGGCTGTGTTCTCGGATGCCTTGATTTCGGTCTGGCTCACCTGGCCGGCCACCACCGCGCTGGCAGGTTGCTGGAGAGCCTGTTCGGTGGTCAGAGCTGATCCCTCGTCCGTGGCCGTTTCCTTCACTGCCTGGGTCATCTGTTCCATCTGGGCGGAACCGGTCGGCTGAACTTGAAGCTGAGTGGACTCCACCTTGGCGGCGGCCTGGGGACTCACGGCAGGCTGGGCCGAGGTGGTTTCCGTGGGGACCACTTTCACCTGGTCGGTCATGACCACGGGGATCGCTTTTCCCGCGCCGGCCGTGGGCTTGATCTCCAGGGTGGCGGTGGTGGGCCCCGAGGACTTGGGCTGCGCGGCCGTTTGATCCTTGGTTGTCCCCGTCTGGGGGGGTGCGGGGGATTCAGGCTGGACCGATGAGGTCGTTTCTCCGGTCTTGATGCGTAACATCAATTCCGTCATGGGGATGGCCATGGTCTGGGTAGGTTGACCGGTTGTTTCCGCTCCCCCGGGGGGAGTTGTTGCCGTTCCGGTCACGGCCGATTGGGTGCTGGGTTCTCCCCCTTCGGCGGGAACGGTGTGACTTCCGGCGGGGGAAGACTCTTCAGACCGGGCCTGATGATCACGCACGATCTCGCTTTTCTCACCTTGCTCACGGTCCCCCGTCCGGGGTTTCTGGAGTTCCTGTTTTTCCTGGAGGATTCCAGAGAAGGACAGGGCGCCGGTTTCATCCTGGGTCGACCGGGATGGGTCCTTGGCCTGGGAGCTGGAACCTCGCGGCTCCACTCTCGGGGCGATGGCCGTCAGATCCAGAGTGGACATCATGCTCATCAAAGGCCACCCTTCATGCTCATGCGGGTGGAAACCTGGGCGGCCAGACCGGCATCCATGCTGGCCAGAATCTTGGCGGCCTGTCGTTCCTTCATCCGGGTCATGATGTCCAGAATGATGTCCAGATCCAGAGCGCTCAGGATGGGGGCCGCCTGGTGGGGCTTCATGGCCTCGTACATCTTGGCCAGCTTGGTGGCGCTGTTGTCCCGCTCTTCCACGTAAGCTTTTTGCTTGGCTTCGAGCTTCCGGATCACCTCCAGCAGATTATCCTGCCCCTGCTTGAGAACCTGTTCCTGCACAGCCACAGTCTGGCGCAAGGCGATCAGGGATTCCTTTTCCTGCTGGATGCGGTCGCGTTCCCGCGCCAGATCCTGGAACACCCGATCGGCAGCCTCGTAGTCCTCGGCACTCAGCTCGGGAAGTCCCCCGTTCTGAGCGGCGCTGTTGAGGTGGCTGCTCATCAGCAGAACCCCCCCGAAAATCAGGATGAAAGTGATCACCGAAATGATGATGACGCTTTTCATGCATTTTCTCCTAAAGCCTGTCGCCAACCTGCCGATACACCGCAGGGCTCGTGGTCTTCTCGCAACCGGAGTGCCAACCTGAAAAATTTTCCGGATGAAACTGCCGAGCACCTATCTTGTTCATTTGCAGCGAATTGTTTCATTTCAGGACCCCGGCCGCACCATGGTCAGATTATCGCCAAGGGTCACTTGTTCCCGTTCTGCGGAAAGCTTTTCCCTTCTGGCACGGTCCGAACGCATCTGTCCGATTTCGTCCAGCTCCCGACTTTCCAGACGATTCTGCTCATCCTGCCAGGCGGTTTTCTGCCGCTCTTTCAGTTTTTTCAGAACCTCGAGATCGCGCCAGGCTTCGGTCAGCTTTTCCCGTTCCAGATTCACCACGGTCCGGGCCCTATCAAGCTCTTCACCCAGCTTGACCTGTGAGCGCTCCAGGTGATCCAGCCAGTGGCGGCGCTGCGTCAGATCGCTGGTCGATATTCCCTCGGTCCGGGTTTCACTGGCCAGGATGTTCTGAACCTGAGCCTGCAGATCCCGGAAATCCTGTTCCAGGCCGGAAGCCACCATCTGGGCTTCTCCCACCCGGCGGGACTGCTGGTCCACCAGCTCCTGTCGGACGCGGAGAACCTTCTCGAGCCGGAACTGGAAAGCCATGTCACGCCACCCCCGTCAGCCTGCGCAGGTGAGCCAGGGAGTCTTCGAGAGCGGTCCCTTCCTTGATTCCTTGCTGCAGATAGGCCTTGATGTCGTTTTCCCGGGCCAAAGCCATGTCCAGATTGGGATCCGCTCCGGTCACATAGGCTCCGATATTGACGAGGTCCCGATTGTCTTCGAGAGCCTTGAGCCATCGCATCAGCTGGGCTCCGGCCTGGATATCCTGGTCTGAGACGATGTCGTTGCGCAAACGGCTCACACTGCCCAGGACATCCACGGCAGGATAGTGGTGCTGCCGGGCCAGGTCGCGGCTGAGCATGACATGACCATCGAGAATGGACCGCATGGCGTCCCCCACGGGATCCTGGATGTCATCGCCTTCGATCAGGACCGTGAAAAAGGCGGTCATGGAGTTGATGTCGGACCAGCCGGCCCGTTCGCAAAGACGGGGTAGGGCGGCAAACACCGACGGCGGATATCCCTTGGTGGTCGGGGGTTCGCCGGCAGCCAGTCCGATTTCCCGCAGGGCCATGGCGTATCGGGTGGCCGAATCCATCATGAACAGCACCTGGTTGTTCGCCTCGCGGAATCCCTCCGCGATGGTCATGGCCGTTTCCGCCCCTTTGGCGCGCATGACGGCACTCTGATCCGAAGTCACCACGATGATGACGCTGCGAGCCAGTCCTTCGGGTCCCAGGTCACGCTCGATGAATTCCCGCACCTCTCGCCCGCGTTCCCCGATCAGAGCCAGGACGTTCACCTCGGCGGTGGCTTGCCGGGCCATCATGCCCAGCAGGACAGACTTGCCCACCCCGCTGCCGGCAAAGATGCCCAGCCGCTGTCCACGGGCCGTGGTGATCATGCCGTCGATGGAACGAATCCCGGTAGACATCACCTCGGTGCTGCGCTGCCTTTGCATGGCATCGGGAGGAGTCCCACCCAGCCTGAGCTGAGGGGCCTGGTCCAGGGGTGGCCCGCCGTCGAGAGGGCGACCCAGGCCATCGAGAACGCGCCCCAGCAACTGAGGGCCACTCGGGACAGTCAGCTGCCCGGCAATGCGAATCACGGGACACCCCGGGGCAATGCCGCCTGCCGATTTGTAGGGCATCACCAGCAGGGCATCCTGCCGGAATCCCACCACTTCGCAAAGGACGGGAGCTTCATGGCGGCCCACTTCGATCCGGCAGAGGGATCCCACGGCGGCGGAAAGCCCTCTCACCTCGATGGTCATTCCCACCAGATTGGACACGCGCCCCACGGCCTTGACTGGATCCACCATCCCGATGCGATTCTGGAGGTCATTCCACATCGGCGGCCTCCGGGTCCGGAATGGGAATCAACGGTTCGGTATTCGTGCTGATGGCTTCTTCCACCAGCTCGGCCAGGGTTTCGAACTGGCCTGTGATGGTGGCGTCCCATTCCTCGGTCTGGGTCTTGATGATGCATCCTCCACGTTCCACCCGACGGTCCGCTTGCACCGTGGAGATCCGCAATGATTCCCGCAGGCCGGTGTTGCCGGCCACCCAGCTCTCGTCTTCCGGGTTGACGATCACCGTCAAATTGGTGCTGTCCAGGAGCTTGTAATGGGTGATTTCGAGGGCGCGCGTCAGAACGCCAGGATCCACGGCCACCTGGGCGCGCACCACCTTTTCGGCCAGTTGAAGAGCAAGCCGGGAGGAGGCCGCGGCCATGGCTTTCACCTGTTGCACCATGGTTTCCTGGAATTCCCTGGTCAGATTTTCAAGGTTGGCGTGGAAGGCCTTCTCTGCCTCGGCCAGACCGTCCTCGCATTCCTTCCGCACCTGCTCTTCGCGGACTTCGTACTCCTTGGAGACATCCTGTTCCACCAGGTCAAACAGCTGAGCCCGTTCTTTCCGGGTCAGGTGGGAGAGCAAAGTCTGGGTGTCGGTGAAACCCGATTCGCTACGGAACCGGGAAGCCGGTGTGTTTTCACCGGGGAGATCCGCCTTCGCACCGGATTCGAAGCCGGCCCGATCGGACACCAGTCCCCCGACAACTCTGGCGGTATCAGTGAATGCCTCAGGACACCATTTCTGCACCGGCCCCACCCTTTCCGATGGTGATGGTTCCGGCCTCTTCGAGGCTCCGGATCACTTCCACGATGCGTTGCTGGGCTTCTTCCACCTCGGCCAGGCGCACCGGGCCCATGTATTCCATGTCCTCGGCAATACCCTCGGCCGCACGCTTGGACATGTTCCCGAAGATCTTTTCCTTGATCTCCTCGGTGGCTCCCTTGAGAGCCATGGTCAGTTCCTTGCCGTCGATTTCCTTCAAAATTTCCTGAATATTGGCATCGTTCAGCAAAACGATATCCTCGAACACGAACATGAGGTTGTTGACCTCGTTGGCCACCTCATCGTCGATCTCACGCATCTCGTCGAGGATTTCCTGCCAGGTTTCCCGTTCGATCTCATTGAGGATCTCGGCCACCTGTTTCTTGCCGCCGTACTTGGTGTCCTTGGCCGAGACTTCGCTTTGCAGCTGGTTGGCCAGAACCTGTTCCACCACCTGGAGGGTTTCGTTGTTGGGGGCTTCCAGCACGGCCATCCGGTGGGCCACGTTGCCCTGCAGCTCGGCAGGCAAGAGTTCCAGGATGGGCCCGCTGTTGCGGGGATCCATGTGGGCCAGCACCACGGCGATGGTCTGGGGATGTTCGTTCTTGATGTAGTTGGCGATGGTCAAGGGATCGACCTTTTTCAGGTTCTCGAAGCTCTTGATCTCGCTGTAGCTGGTGACGCGGCTGAGCATGCTGTTGGCCATGCGGGTGCCGAAGCCGGCTTCCAGGATGTGCTTGGCCGTTTCCCGCCCACCGAAGGCAATGCCGGAAATGCGCGCACTGATGGTGATGAAATCACCCAGGACCCGGCGTTTCTCGTCGTAGGTCACGTGCCCGGTGGCGGAGATCACCTGGGTCAGGCTCTCCACGATGTCCTCGGGCAGCTTGGCCATGATCTTACCGGCGGTTTCGGAGCCTACAGCCAGCAGGAAAACCGCGGCCTTGCGCAATGACTGGTCGTCCAACTTAGTCTCCTACCGCTGCCTTGGCCTTCTTGGGGCCAAGGTCGATGTTGTGGATCCAGGACTGGATCACTTCAGCCACACGCTCGGGGTTCTCCGAAGCGTATTCCTGGATGTCGTTGATCACCTTGTCATTGAGCTCGGGAATACCGTCAAATGACTCGGGCATTTCCTCGGAGTCCTCATCCAGAGACTTCCCGGCCTTGCCGGCCTTGACTGTGGTGGGAGTGAACACTTCCGCCACGGCCTGGCCGATGTTCTTGCGCAGTGTCATGACCAGGACACCCAGCATGATGATCAGGACGACCTTCCCTCCGTACTGGGTCACGATGCCCACCCAGTCGGGAGTGAAGCCTGTGCCATCTTCCAGCGGCTGGGTCTGGAACTGCATGTTGACGACCTCGATCTGATCGCCCCGCACGGCACTGAGGCCGACCGCGGTCTGGACAATCCGGCGCAGCTGGCCCAGCTCATCCTCGGTGCGGGGGTTGTAAACCGGCGCGTTGCCGTCGGCGCCCGGTTCGTAATTCCCGTCCACGAACACGGCCACCGAAAGATTCTTGATGCCCCCCACTTCACCCACGATGTGTTCCACCGTCCGGTTGATCTCGTAGTTGGTGATGCTCTTTTCCTGCGTTCCTCCACCGGCACCTTCCTGAGATTCGTCCCGCTCTTCACTGCGCACCACGGTCTGGGGGTCGAAGATTTCCCGTTCCTTGTCGATCTTCTCGAAATTCAAGGTGGCATCCACCCGCACGATGGCTTTTCCCATGCCCAGCACCTGATCCAGCATGCTCTCGGCCTTGTGCGTCAGGTAGCTTTCCACTTCCTTGCGCATGGTCAGCTGGCTTTCGGTGCGGCCTGACTCATCATCCTGGATCGCCGAGGACAGCACCTTGCCCTGCTGGTCGATGACCGTGACCGCGTCCACCTCCATGTTCTCCACGCTGCCGGCCACCAGGCGCTGGATGCCCGCAACCTGGCTGTGGGCCAGGGCGGCCCCGCGACCCAGGCGCACCACCACGCTGGCGGTGGCCCCGGTGTCAATTTTCTTGAAAATGCTGGGCTTGGGCAGGACCAGATGAACCCGGGCTGACTGGATTCCGTGCAGTGACTTGATGGATTCTGTCAGTTCACCTTCCAGGGCCCGCTTGAAGTTCACGTTCTGGGTGAACTCGGTCATGCCGTACTGGGGGCCGTCGAAGATGTCAAACCCCACCGTTCCGCCGGTCACCACGCCCTGGCTTTGCAGGTCCATCCGCAGGCGATTGACCTCGGTTTCCGGCACCATGATGGTGGTGCCGCCGTTGGACAGTTCGGATTTGATGTCCTGCTTGGTGATCTCCGCCAGAGCCGCGGATGCGTCCTCAGGGCTCAAATTCGTGAATAAAACGGCCATTTCCTCTTGTTGCAGCCACATGCTGAACACGGCCATGCTGATGATGCTGGTCACCGCCACCGCACCGAGCAAGACCTTCTGGTTGAAGCTCAGTGCGGCCATCTTCTTCTGGATGTTGTCGACTATGCTCTTGAACCCATCCACGCTTTTACCTCAAATCGGGATTCGTTGATGTTCTAGACCTGCATGCGCATGATTTCCTGATACGACTCGAGCAGCTTGTTCCGTACTTCCAGTAGCAACTCGAAGGCCATCTGCGATTCCTTGGCCGCGATCATGACGTCATGGACCTCGGTCACTTCACCGCTGACCATGCCCTCCACCATTTCTTCTCGGGTGGTTTGCAGATTGTTGACCTCGCCGATGGCCTGCTGGAGCTGCTGGGCGAAGCTGGCCGCACCGTTGCCCGAAGCACTGCCCACTCCGTAGGCGGCGCGAGGATCGATGCTCCCCAGTGCCTTGATTCCACCAACAGTCATGATTCATCCTCTCCGGTTCTTCACCCGGTCACTATATCTTCAGGGCGTCGTTGAACATGTCCTTGCTGGCCTGGACAGCGCTGACATTGGCTTCGTAAGCACGGCTGGCCGCGATCATGTCCACCATCTCGGTGATGGGATTCACGTTGGGCAGCAGCAGGTATCCATCAGCGTCAGCGTCGGGATGTCCCGGATCGTAAACGACCCGGAAATCCGAAGCGTCGGGGGCCACATCGACCTCGGACTGGATGCCCGCCTCCTGCCGGCTCCCACTGGCAGATAACCCGGACATGTGGCCGCGGTGAGTGGTGTTGAGACCACCATCGGCCGGACCGCGACCCAGGGATTCGCTGTGCCGGGACACCTTGTCTCCCAGGACCTGCTCGAAAATGGCCCGTTGACGTCGATATGGCGTGCCATCCTCGGTCCGGGTGGTTTCCGCATTGGCCAGGTTCCTGGCCACGACATCCATTTTCGTCCGCTGGCCCCGCAGTCCGGAAGCGCTGATACGTATGGCGCTGAACAATCCGTCACTCATGGTCTACTCCCTTGCCGATCATCGGACCTGACCCTTGATGGCGCCCCGCAGGACCGTGTAGCGCATGCTCAGCAGACGCGTGGCCAGTCGGTAGCTCAGGTCGTTGGTGGCCAGCGTGGTCATCTCCTTGTCGATATCCACGTTGTTCACCCCGTTGTCGAAAAACCCTTCGGCTTCCACCGTTTCGCCCTGGGTGCGGCCCAGCTGGGACCGTCCCACGGGCAGATGGCTGTCATGGGTTTGCCGGCCCTGCAAGCTGCGGCCGGCCCCGTTCAGCATCTCCTCGAACTTGTACGCCTTGGCCTTGTACCCCTGGGTTTCCACGTTGCTGATGTTCTGCGCGGTCACCTCGTGGCGCTTGGCATACACCTGGACGGCCTTCTTCAAGGTCGACAGGTGGTTCTGGTCAAAAAGTCCCGTCTTGATCATGGCTTATCCCGGAATCTCCACACCCTGGTCGGTGTAGAGGTTCAGTTTGTTGCGCAGGGTACGAACGCTGATCCCCAGCTGGGTCGCCGCCACGGTGCGGTTTCCCCCGGTGGTTTCCAGCTTGCGCAGGATGAGTTCCTTTTCCATGTCACGCAGTGTCATTTCCGCGTTGATCACCGGGGTCTGGCTTTCGCCGTCCATCTCATCGGACAGGCCCAGGATCTCCGCGTCCAGCTGGTTCCCGGTCGAAAGAATAACGGCGCGTTCCAGAACATTCTGGAGCTGCCGCACATTTCCCGGCCAGTCCATGGCCATGAGGCCCCGCATGGCCTGGTCGGTGATTTCCATCACCGGTCGGCCGTTCTCGGCGGCAAATCCGGCGCAAAAATGCTTGGCCAGCAAAGGGATATCATCCTTGCGCTCCCTCAATGGTGCGATGCGCATGGGGATGACATTAAGTCGGAAGTACAGATCTTCCCGGAAGTTGCGGGCCTTGATCTCTTCCTTGAGGTTTCGGTTGGTGGTGGCGATGATCCGCACATCGGCCTTGGACGGGTACTTGGCTCCCAGCCGCATGAACTCCCTCTCCTGCAGGACCCGCAGCAGCTTGGCCTGCATGGCAAAGGGCATTTCGCTGATCTCGTCGAGCAGCAGGGTGCCCCCATCGGCCAGTTCATACTTGCCCTGCCGGGATTGCACAGCGCCGGTGAAGGCTCCCTTTTCGTAACCAAAAAGTTCCGATTCCAGCAGGGTTTCGGGAATGGCAGCGCAGTTGATCCTGATGAAAGGACCATCCTTGCGAGGACCGCTCAGATGAATGGATCTGGCCACAACCTCTTTGCCCGTTCCGCTTTCCCCCTGCAACAGGACGGTGCCGCGGCTGTCGGCCACCATGCGGATCTTGTCCCGCAACATGACCATGCTGGCGTTGTTGCCCAGCAAACCGTGCTTCTCGTTGCTGTCGGCGATGCTCGAGCGCAAGGTCTTGTTCTCGGTTTTGATGGCCTCGAACTCGAAGGCCCGATTCAGCACATGATCCAGCTGGTCCAGACCGAAGGGCTTGGTCAGGTAATCGAGAGCCCCCTGACGGGTGGCCTGGATGGCTCCTTCGATGGTCCCGAAGGCCGTCATCATGATCACCACAGGCTGGTATTCCAGCTGATCCCGGATGTCTCCCAGGAGTTCCAGTCCGCTGCGCCCGGGCATCTGGACATCGGACAGCACCAGGTCCACCCGATGCTTCTTCAGGAGACCCAGGGCGGCACGGGGCTCCTCGGCCGTCAGGACCTTGAACCGTCCGGTCAAGGAAGCCTCCAGGAAATCCCGCATGCTCTGTTCGTCATCGACAACCAGAATGGTCTTCTTCGGGGTCATTGTGTGCCTTTCTTCCTTCGTGAACTAGAGGCGGTTCCGATCCTTCAGCTCCGCCGTTTCCAGAATAACCGTGGTGCCTTGGCCTGGTTCGCTGGTCAGGGACCAGTCCAGGTGGTACATATCCAGCAGGGTTTCCACCCGCGAAAGTCCGATGCCCAGGTGCCCCGCCTTGGTGGTGATGAACGGGTCGGCCGCCTGGTCGACGAGGTTTTCGGGGATGCCTTTTCCGTCATCCGAAATTTTCAGAGCAATGCGTCCGGCGGGGGTTTCCTCACCCTTGAGGACCACCTGGATCCGGGTCTGCCCCGGGCGCGCTGCTTCCGCACTGTTCTTGAAGATTTCCTGCAGAAGCACCGCCAGATCCACCGCAGGAAGCAGCAGGTTCCCCTCGGGAATGGGACCGAAGAAGATCTCCAGTTCGGGGAAATTCCGCTGGCACTGCAGGGCCACCTCGTGCACCACGGCCCGCAGACTGACTTCCAGATCGGGAATGCGCCTGGTGCCCGTGAGATCCCCCACTGACCGGAAGATCTCTTCCATCCTTTCCACTTCGCCGATGATTTTCCGGGCCCAGTATTCCGGGCTGCGGTGGACGATTTCCTCGTCCGCGATCAACGAAGCGTATCCCTTGATGCCGCACAGCGAGTTGCTGGTCTTGTGCAGGTATCCCCGCAGAAGCCGTCCTTGAACGGAAGGTCGGCCACTTCCGGTCCGGATGGGGGGCACACTGACTGAACTGTTTTTCATCTTCGGCTTCACGACACGGCGCTCGCTTGTTCGATCAGATGACGGTCATTGTCCTCTTCGCAGAGCAGAATCTGTTCGATCACAGCACCCACCTGTCCCAGGATGTCATGCATCCTGGCCCGGCCCTGAGCCGACCAGCGTGATCGCCCGGATTCCCAGGTGTCCTTGGCGTACTTTTCTGTGGCTTCCAGGCGCCCCACGGCATCCAGACACCGCTTTTTCTGCTCCAGCACGCCCCGGATCTCGGACATGGCGGCGGCGTGGCGGATCATGCGTCCCTGCTGACGGGACAGCTCGAGCACTTGACGATAGATTTGCAGCTCTTCGCGGTAGAGCCCCACCAACCGATGGACGAGGAGCTCTTCGCGTCCCTCGAGATCAAGGCTGGTAGAATTGGGCAGCGCCATAGGCTTCACCTTCGGTTTTGATGCGTTCGAGTTCGCGGGACATGGTGGCCATTTCACAGGCTTGATCCTGCCAGGTGCCCAGGCGATGGGCGCTGCAGACGAGGTCGTAGCCATTGGCGGCCTTGCCGAAATCCGTGGCCAGGAAGTCCAGATTGGCCACCTGGTACAGACTCCAGATCCGGAGCTCATCCAGGGAACTTTCCAGCATGACTTCGTACAGGGGACGTGCCTGATCGGTTTTATCTCTCAGAAACAGCAGGTCAGGAATGGCCATGAGGACCCAGGTGCGCTGTTTCTCGGTCAAGCCCTGACTCAGGCCGCCTTTTTCCACCATGGTGAGCAGGTTGCCCAGGGCCTGGCCGGTTTTTTCCATCCAGGCCTGGCTGTAGGCGTGCCAGAACAGCACCTCCCCTTCCAGCAGGGCGGGGTGGCTTTCCATCTTGCCCATGAGGATCCCCAGGCTGTCCGAATCCCGATCGGTCAGCAACCAGCGGTAAGCCAGAATCACTTCCTTCTCTCGATCAGATAAGTCGCTGGCCCCCAGTGTGTTGGTTATCAGCTGGGCCATGCCCAGGGAATCCCCGGCCGCCATGGTGGTGGCCAGGCGTTCCACCCCGATTTCGCGACGAAACAAGCCCAGGGTGTCCAGGCGCGCCGCTGCCTGGTACCAGACCATGGCGCTGTCGTATTCGCTCAGGTTGGTGTAATTGCGGGCATGGGCCAGGGCCACCAGGGCCGACTCTTCCTTGTTCCCGCCCCGCAGCAGCCACTGTGCTTCCAGATCCATGATGGCTCGACTGATGGCCAGGTGGCGGTAAGGCCTGGGCTCGGTGTCTTCCCAACCCGGCAGGTCGAAGGGAAACAGCAGATTCCCTTCGGGAGTCCCGGCTTCTTCCCTGGCCTTGATGGTTTGCTCGAGTGAGTAGTGCCACTGCAGGAATCCATCGGTCTGGGCATCGGTAAGCTCCTCCGCGTGCACACGTGCACCCGGATGGCCCAGGCTCAGCAGGAGGCTGATCCCGACCGTCAAGAGTCCCCATTTTATCCAGCGCATCTGATCCATGGCGTATTTTTCCTTCGGGCGGAATTTATGACCGTTTTTTCTTTCAGGGCAAAGGGCGTGCCTTGCTGTCCCTTGGAGAAGGCGAATTGATGGGGCGGGACAATTGATTTGCACGACGCCTCGCCAAGAGCGTTAACAGGTTGTAGCTGTGTGCATTGCGTGATCAGCGGAAGGACTCGAAGAGCCGAATGAATGGACTTCCGATATCGGAAACTCGCCGAAAACCCGTGGGGATCAGGACATCATTCGGACACAAGTGGCCAGTTTGTGGCCATCGGTTTGGGAGGGCCAGACGGCAAAAAAAACCGGGAACCATGTGGTCATGATTCCCGGTTCGGTGTTCACGGTGCTGAGGCTGGAGGTCAACCCCTGGCTTCATCCGCTTTCAGTTCCTCGATGCCCTGGTCCTCGTCGGTTTCGTACAGGCGCAATTTCTCCCTGAGGGTCTGGCGGCTGATACCCAGGATGCGGGCGGCCTTGCTCTTGTTGTTTTCCGTCTGTTCCAGGGTGTACAGGATCTGCTGTTTTTCCACCTCGGCCAGGGGCATGAGCCCCCCTCCGGCCACCATCTGGCTGCGGTTGGACCCGTTGCGGGGATTGAGCCCGGACAGAATATGGGAGGGAAAATGCTGCGCTTCGAGCTTCTTCGGCCCTTCCAGGATCATGATGCGCTTCAGGACATTCCGCAGTTCCCGCACATTGCCGGGCCAGGGGTACTTCTGCAGTTGCTCCAGCAGGCCATCATCGATCTTCTCGGTCTCGAGCCCCATTTCCAGGTTGAAGCTGGAGATGAAATACTCGATCAGGGTCCGGAGATCCTTGGCCCGCTCACGCAGGGAGGGCACTTCGATTTCCACCACCTGAAGCCGATAGTAAAGGTCATTCCGGAAGATCCCGTTCTCGATGGCCTCGTGCAGGTTCCGGTTCGTGGCCGCCACCACCCGGGCCCTCACTTCCAGATCGTCCTTGCCGCCCACCCGGCGAAAACGCCGGCTCTCGAGGACGCGTAACAGACGACTCTGCAGCAGGATACCCATCTCGCCAATTTCATCAAGGAAGATGGTCCCCTCCCCTGCCAGCGTGAAAAGCCCCTCCTTGCGGGTCTTGGCGTCGGTGAAGGCGCCCTTCTCGTGTCCGAAGAGTTCACTTTCCAGCAGAGTCTCCGGCAGGGCCGAACAGTTGATCTCCATGAAGCGATCCCGGTTGCCCTGGCTCACCTCGTGGACCGCCCGGGCCACGATTTCCTTGCCCGACCCGGATTCGCCCTGGATGAGGATGGAGGTGTCGTTTCCGCTGCGGCTGTTGCCGATCTTCTCCAGGATGCGCGCCACCTTGTCCAGGCCTTCGCATTTCTGGATCATCTCCATGTACTGGCCACCGGAAGAACTGCGGGAGGAGCTGCGGGAAGAACTGGCGGCGGTGCGCACCTCGGGCTCCGCCGTCTCGACGCGTGGCGTCGCATCTTCCTCGGCGGCGGTGGCCCTCAGCGCCGCCTTGACCTGTTTCTTGATGGCCGTCAGCTTGAACGGCTTGGGGATAAAATCATAGGCCCCGCCACGCATGGCCTCCAGGGCGGTGTCCATGTCTCCGTAGGCGGTCATCATGATGACCGGGATCTGATTTCCCTGGTTGCGCAGGGCACTGAGAATTTCCAGCCCCGAGACTCCGGGCAACCGGAGGTCGGTGATCAGCAGATCGAACTTTTTCCCATGACAGAGAGCCAGACCGGCCTCCCCAGCCTCGGCCACCTCCACCTCGTAACCATCGAGGGTCAGGGCTTCCTGCAGGGAAGAGCGAATGGTGGCTTCATCGTCAATGATCAGGATCCGGGAGCTCATCAGGCTTCCTCCTCTTGGGTGGCATGGGCTTCCGCACCCTCTGCAGAGAGGGGCAACATCACGCTGAAAACAGTCAGGGTGTCATGGCGGTTGACCTGGATTTCCCCGCCGTGAGCGGAGACGATCTTCTGGCAAATACTCAGCCCCAGGCCGGTCCCGGTATTCTTGGTGGTGTAGAAGGGGCGGAAAATCTTTTCCAGCTGATCCTTCGGAATGCCCGGCCCGTTGTCGGCAATATCGAAACGGTACCCGGACGCCCGGCGACGGGACCCGGTCTCGGGATCCAGAAAATCCAGTTCCGGGTGCCAGGACAGGGTCAGCAGCACCTGTCCGCCATCCGGAGCCGCATCGACCCCGTTGATCATGAGGTTCAGCAACACCTGCTTGATCTGGCCACCATCCAGCCGGTGTTCCCAGGCTGGCCGATCCGGGGCCATGTCCGAAAACTCCAGATCAATTTTTACAAATCGTTTATTTCCCCGTGGTTGCACCAGATCCTTCACGTCCTGGGACAGCTCTCTGAGGTCCACTGAATCCAGGCGCGGAGCATAGGGGCGCACGTAGTTGAGCATGCGGGTGATGGTGTCGTTGATCCGATCCACTTCACCGGTGATGACCTGGATGTAGCGGCTCTTGGGATCCCCCGGCGGCAACCGTTCGGCCAGCAGTTCGGCCTGGGCGCTCAGCCCCATCAAGGGGTTTCGGATCTCGTGGGCCAGAGTGGCCGACATTTCCACCAGCCCTTCCAGCTGCTCCCGCTTGCGCCGCTCGGCGGCCAGCTTACGGCTTTCCCTGAGATCTTCGGCCACCACCACCAGCCAGGTCTGATTGCGGGAGCGACCGGTCATCAGGGCCGTTTGAATGGCCACGGGAATACCCTGGCCGTCTGAACACCGGATGCGGCCCTCACCCCGGAACTCCTCCTGGGCCTTTTCCTTGATCCGGGCGTAAATCAAACCCTCGATACCCTCGATCTGCAACCGGGCATCCAGGAAGAGCTCGGGAAGTTCTCCATAGTGCTGGGCGTCGAGCTGATGTCGATCCCGTCCGATCTGGAAGGTGAAATCCTCGGGCACGGCAATGCAACTGGGCTGTCCGGTCAGCATTTCCTGCCCTGCGCGATTACAGTAAACAGTTTGCCCTTCCTCGTTGATCACCCAGATGGCGCTGCGCACGGTTTCCAGAACCCGGCTGTTGAAGGCGCCGATATCCCGGATGCGGTCGAGCATCTGGGCCCCTGCCACCTCCTCGGACAGCACAACCTGGACCGTTTGCAGGAAAGGGAGGTAGCGGCGACTGACTTCGCGGCGGGCTTCGGTGGTCGAAAAGAGGAGCAGGAGGTAGCCCAGACGTATGTCCTGGTATTCAAGGGGCAAAGCGATGATTCTCTGACCGGAACCCCCGTCCGGGTCGCCTTCACCTGCCGCCAGGCTGAAGACGCCGGGCGCCATGATGCTCTCGGCCACCGCATCGTCCACCTGGTCCTGGAGGTTCACCAGAACCTTGTCCCAGGACGATTCCTCCCAGTGCCAGGTCTTGCGGGGCGAGTAGGAACCGCCCGGGGCCGAACGCAGGATCAGGGCCGCCCCACCGGCCTGCACGTAATCGGAGAGGCTTTGCAGGATGTTGCGCAGCACACCATCCCAGTTGGAGGCCTGGCTCAGTTCACGCCCGAACTTGTACAGCAGACTCAGTTCGCTCATGGCCTCGGTCAGGTGCTGGTTGGCTGCCTCCAGGCTTTCCTGAGCCTTCAGGAGCTCGCCGGCGTTGCGGCTGGCCTGGCCTTCCACCTCGCGGTGCATCCCATGCAGGAGATTCCGGGTTTCCCCGCTCTCCTGGAGAAGCAGGGAACTCTGATGCCGGCGCTCCCTCCGCTTTTCCGCGCGCAGCAGCAGATTCACCCAGGCATTCTTGGTCACCGGGACATTGAGGGCATCGAAAAGGCCGGCCCGGAAAAAGCGCACCAGCTGGTGCCCCGTCAGGTCGGCGTGCAGGAGGATGCATAGGTAGGGGTCGGCGGAACGGGTCAGGTCCTCCAGCCAGGCGACCAGACGATCACAGCCATCCGGGCCGGCGAAAACATCCTGGTGCAGAAAAATCAAGGGAGTGGGACCGCTGGTTCCTCCGGATTCGGCACGCAGATTCAGACTGGCCAGGGCTTCGCGGGGATCGTCGAATCGATCCGATGGATCGCTTTCGCCGGGAAAATCCGCCAGCCAGTCGGTGGGTCCGACCAGAACGGCTCCCCTCGGCAGAGGGGTGGGCAACTGGAACAGGGAGGAATTCATCAACAATCCTTACAAAAGACAAAAATGTATCCACCTGGGGAACAAGAACCGGAGTGTAAAGTTATTTACCAGTCAATTCAACGAAAAAGTGGGGAATTTTTGGCCAGTTGATAAAAAAAGGGCCTCCATGGGAGGCCCTGATCAAAACTGTGGAACCGCCGGGATTCTAGAGTTCATCCATGTGGCTGAAAACCGAACCCAGTTTCGCTGCGATGTCATCGCGGACCTGGGAGGAGTTATAATACCCCTGCTCCAGCCGCTTCTTCGCCAGCGCGATCTTGTCTTCCCTTGTCTCAGGCATGGCGTTGATTGCCTCCCGTCCTGTATCTACCGCTTTACGTAAATCCACCAATCGGTGGGCGGCATCGGAGATTTCCATGGTGTCCGCGGGCTTGGCCTGCGCGATGTTGTTGCCCTTGGCTTCGGAACCTGACTCCGCCTTGTTTCCGGGCTTGTTTTGCGCAGTCCCCAGAAACTTGTCCACACCGGTGGGACGGTGCATCGGCGATCCGTTGATTCGGTCCATGGCCATTTGACATTACCTCATGAATGGAAGGGTTGACTGATTCACGCTCGCATACTAGCAAGCTGGATGCCCACCGGCAAGCGCCACGTCTTTTCCCGCCACTGCCTTAATATTATCGTCCCCCTCGTGCGAAAACTTGAGGGATTGATCACCACAGAGCTCACACCGAGTCGAATCCCCAGACCGCCACCGTCAAGGGACCCACCAGGGGGTGGCCCTGTTCGTCCACCTGTCCCAGCCACTGGGTCGGATCTTCGGGGTCGGCCGGTGGAGTCAGTTCCAGTTCACGAGCCCGGCTGACCAGGAAATCGGGCAGCAACACGTTCCAGTAGCCGGAGGCCAGCCCGAACCAGCTCCCCCCCCCGTCCACGATCAGATTGACCAGCTCCTCGGTGCCGGCAGGGATCAGGACCTGGTCCACCCAGTCTCGATCCCGGGCCTCGAGCATGAGGGCGAGGGCCAGCTCGTGGGGTCCACACCATTCGGGAACATACCGGGGAAAGTCCCCTCCCTTGCCGCAGAAGATGGCGGCGAGGATGTGGCCTGAACCATCGAAGGCCACCAGACCGCGCGTGCCGGGCATGGTGTACAGAGCCTGGCTGTCTCCCTTTTCCCGGAGGGTTCCCAGGGGGTGGGCGTGATAGAGTTCTTGCACAGCGGGAATGTCGGCCGCGATCAGCTCCCTCACCTGGATTTCCGGAGGCCATGGCTTCCGAGCCGTGATGCCCTCCAGTTGCGCATGGAGTTCCCAGCCCGCAGGACGGAATCCCCGACCGGCATAAATTTCCGGTTGGTCGGTCCAGAGGACGGCCAGGGGAACATTTTTCCTCCTCAGTGCCGTCAGCATTTCATTTTGCAACAGAGTGCTGAGTCCTTTTCCCCTGTGGTCCGGGTGCGTGACAACACTGCCGATGCCCGCCACGGGAAGAATTCCGCAAGTTGTTTTGAAATAGCGGATTAAACAGGCCATGCCCCCCGCCACCTGCCCTTTTTCATCCACGCAAACCCACTGGTTTTCCTTGTTTTCGGGGCCCAGGATGAGGGGGAAATCATCCCAGGCATTGGTTTTTGCACGATCTGGCCTGATCTCTGCATTCACGAGAGCAAGGAAATCGGCACGCTCTGTCTCGGTGACCTGGCTGATCTTCATGGGAACTCCCGGAAGCAGTGGACGAAGGTTTGACAAGAGACTAGAGCGGGCCGGCACAGCGGGCAAGCTGCAAATCAGGATGGCGGAAAGGACTGCTGGGGCAGGAATCCCCGGCTCACTTTTTCGCCGGATCACACGGAGGACAAGACATGGGATTGCGAGTTAATACCAACGTGGGTTCGCTGAACGCTCAGCGTCACCTTTACAACACCACCGTCAATTTTCAGAAATCCATGGAACGGCTGAGCTCGGGTATGCGGATCAACCGTTCGGGCGATGATGCCGCCGGCCTGGCCATCAGCGAGAGTCTGAAATCAGATATTCGCGCCCTCCAGCAGGCGTCTCGTAACGCCGCCGACGGCGTCAGTCTGGTGCAGGTGGCTGAAGGGTCGCTGGACGAAGTCAACAATATCCTGTTGCGCTTGCGAGAACTGGCCGAGCAGTCCGCCACCGAAACCCTGGGTGAGGAAGAGCGGACCTATCTGGACCAGGAATTCCAGGAACTTCTGGATGAAATCGACCGGATCAGCGCCACCGCCGAGTTCAACGGCATCATGCTGCTGAACGGCAGCCAGGAAACCCTGGACGTCCAGGTGGGCATCGGGTCCAACACGGCCACCAGCTCCGTGCCCATCGACCTGAACCAGGTGATCAGCGCTGATCAGCTCAACCTGACCAGTGCGGTGAGCATCGGCGGAACCAACGGCGACGCGGCCCGCGGGGCCATCGACATCATCACCGCCGCCACGGGTACCGTCAGTTCCGTGCGTGCCGGCTTTGGTGCGGCCCAGAACCGTCTCGAGACCTCCATCAGGAACATCGGAATGACTGCGGAAAACCTGTCCGCGGCCAACAGCCGTATTCGTGACGTGGATGTGGCCCTGGAAACCTCGAACATGACCAGCTTGCAGATCCTGCAGCAGGCCGGTGTGTCGATCCTGTCCCAGGCCAACATGACGTCCCAGCTGGCGCTGAACCTGCTCCAGGGCTAGCCCGGCAGCC
>JAZBOO010000042.1:0-18664 GCA_036351155.1 Candidatus Krumholzibacteriia bacterium
ACGATCACCGGCACGCCGCGCCGTTCCAGATCCTGCAGCAGTTCCTCTTCGTAAGCTTCCCAGCGGCCCTGACCGGCCACCAGCAGCACGATGTCACAGCGGTCCAGCATGGCCCGGCTGCGGTCGTTGCGCAGAGTGCCCAGCTGGCCGGTGTCGTCCATGCCCGCGGTGTCGATCAGCACCACCGGGCCCAGCGGCTGCAGCTCCATGGGCTTGGCCACCGGATCGGTCGTGGTCCCCGGCACCTCGGAGACAATGGCCACATCCTGCCGGGTCAGCGCATTGACCAGGGACGACTTGCCCACGTTGCGCCGGCCGAAGATGCCGATGTGGGTGCGGTAGCCGCGCATGGCTCCCAGCTTACTACTGGACTTGCTAGCAGAAGACATCGTTGCTCCCGGACCGCACCTTGTACAGCATCTTCAGGGCCTTGTGCCGGTTGGCGTCGTCCATCTCGTTCAGGGCCTCGACAATACAATCCTCGCCCACTTTTTGCGTTTCGGGACCGGCAAAATCGCGCAGGTATTCCTGAAAACTGCTCAGCCCGTTGGGGTCGCAGTGCTTCTTGATCTCGCCCGGCTTGGCCAGGTCCATGAAATCGGCCCCGGTGCGGCCCAGACGATAACACCCGGTGCAGAACGACGGCACATAACCCAGGCTGGCCACATCGCGCACCACCTCTTCCAGTCCCCGGTGATCGCCCAGGCTGAACTGTGCGCCTGCGCTCACATGGTCGTCCATGCCGTCTTCCGAGTAGCCCCCCGGGTTGGTGCGGCTGCCGGCGCTGATCTGACTGACGCCCAGGGCGAAGGTTTCCCGGCGGATGTCGGCCGACTCGCGGGTGCTCATGATGATGCCCGTGTACGGCACCATCAGGCGCAGAATGGCCACGATCTTGCGGAAGGCCAGGTCACTCACCGGCTGGGGCGGCTGGCTGGCCAGCTCGGCACCCGACGCGGGCTCCAGCCTGGGCACGCTGACGGTGTGCGGCCCCACCCCGAACTCTTTCTCCAGGTGGTGGATGTGCTGCTGCATGGCCAGGATCTCGTAGCGCCAGTCGGCCAGGCCGAACAGCACACCGATGCCCACGTCGTCGATCCCCGCGGTGAACGCCCGATCCATGGCTCCCAGCCGGTAGTCGAAATCGGCCTTCTTGCCGCGCAGGTGCACCTGGCTGTACACCTCGCGATGGTAGGTCTCCTGGAAGATCTGATAGGTGCCGATGTTGCGATCCTTCAGCTGCTTGAACTGCCCCACTTCCAGCGGCGCCACGTTCACGTTGATGCGCCGGATCTCGCCCTTGGGCCGCTTCACCCCGTACACCGTGTCGATAGCCTTGAGAATGTACTCGAACCCCTCTTGCGGGTAGGCCTCGCCCGCCACCAGCAAGATGCGCTTGTGCCCCTCGTCCACCAGCGAGGCGGTTTCCCGGGCAATCTCGTCCTGGCTCAGGGCCTTGCGCTTGAGACCGCGGTTGCTGCTGCGGAAAGCGCAGTAGGCGCAGTCGTTGGCACACAGATTCGACACGTACAGGGGCGTGAACATGACCAGCCGGCGCCCGTAGATCTCCTCTTTCACATCGCGCGCGGCGTGGAACAGATCGGCCAGCAGGTACGGGTCGCTCAGGGTGCACAGGGCCGACACGTCGGCGGCGTCCAGCCCCTCCATCTGTCGCGCCTTCGCCAGGATGTCCTCGATCCTGTGCTTGTCCGCGGGGACGGGATTGCTCAGCACGTCGGCAATGGCCTGGGTGTCGATGGTCGGCGAGGGTTGGCTCTGCATGTCAGGACTCCTGAGGGGCCGGCATTCCGGCGTCGGTGTGATGGTGGTCGGAGACTCCGGTGCGGGCCAGGGTCACCGTGAAGGTGGACCCCACGTTGTCTTCGCTCTGCACGGTCACGTCCCCGCCGTTGAGCCGGGCCAGACGCCGGACGATGCTCAATCCCAGGCCGCTGCCCAGGATGGTCTTGGTCTTCTCGTTCTTGATGCGCACGAACTCCCCGAACAGGCTCGCGGCCTCTTCCTCGGTCATGCCAATGCCCGTGTCGGTGACCTGGATCATCAGCATCTCGTCGTCGCCGCGGACATCGACCGTCACCCGGCCGCCATCGCGATTGTACTTCACCGCATTGCTCACCAGGTTGTTCAGGATGATTTCCAGTTCCCCCGGATCACCCTGCATGGTGGTGTCGCCGGTGACCTCCAGCTCCATGGCAATGTTCCGCACGTCGGCTTCGGGCGCAAAGGTTTCCATGATGCGGGGCAACAGCTCCGCCAGATCCACCGGATGCACTTCCCGCTGCTTCTGGCCCGATTCAATACGGGTCAGGTCCAGCAGATCGAAGATCAGCTTGCGCATCCCTTCCAGCCGAACCAGACAGCGGTCCACCACCCGGGCCTGCGCCTCGGGATTGTCCTTGGTCACGCCTTCTTCGATCAGACGCAGATAGCCCTCCACTGCTCCCAGGGGAGCTTTCAGCTCGTGGGCCAGCACCGACAGGAACTCGAAGCGCACCCGGTGCCGCTCGCTGGCCAGACGCTTGGCCGCCTTCACCGACAGCATGTGCCGGGCAGCCTTCTCGACCACCTTGCGCAGATCACCGGGGGTGAACGGCTTGGCCAGAAAATCGTAGGCGCCCTGCTTCGTGGCCTTGACGGCCATTTCCAGCGAGGCATAGGCCGTCACCATGATGGCCAGGGTGTCCGACTTGTCGGCCACCATTTTTTCGAGGATATCCAGACCGGTGCACCCCGGCATCTGGTGGTCCAGCATGATGATATCGACCGGGCCCTCTTCCAGCTTGCGCAGGGCCGTCAGGCCATCGGCCGCCTCGGTGATGGCCACGGTGAACTCGCCCTCCATACCCGGCCCGTGCACGGTCAACCCATCCAGGGCCCGGCACACACCCCGGCGAATTCCGTCCTCGTCATCGGCGATCAGCACCCTGATGATCCGGTCTTCGCTCATGGCTGCTCCTCCTGATGACGCGGCAGATCGATGGTGAAGGTGGTGCCCGTGCCCCCCCGCGAAAGGTCGGCGTTGCTGGTGACCGTCAGGTTGCCCCGGTGCATCTTGACGATCCCGTAGCTGACCGCCAGACCCAGACCCGTGCCCTGACCCTGCTCCTTGGTGGTGAAGAAGGGCTCGAAAATATGGGACAGGTTCTCGTCGGTGATTCCGCTGCCGTCGTCGGTCACGCTGATGGCCACCGCGTCCTGGCCTCGCCGCTGAGTGTCAATGGTGATCAAGGTGGCCCCGGTGGTCGGCGCCATGGCGTTGTTCACCAGGTTGATCAGGACCTGACTCAGCTGGTCGCGGTCCATCTTCGCCGTCAGCTCGGGGTCCTGGTGGTGAACCTCCACCTGGATCTTCTCGGGAATCAGGCAGCCGTTCAGCGAGGTGTCGACCAGCTCGGTCAACTTGACCGGCTCGAGGTCGACCTTGTTTTGCCGGGCGAAGTCCAGCAAGCCGGCCACGATGCCCTTGCAGCGGTCGGCCTGCTCGGCGATGAGCTTCAGATCCTGACCCACGTTCGAGTCGGGGGCGAACTGCTCGGCCAGCAAGTGCGCGTACAGCAGCACCACACCCAGGGGATTGTTCACCTCGTGGGCAATGCCCGCCGCCAGCTGGCCCATGCTGGCCAGTCGCTCGCTGTGCATGAGCTGGTCCTGGGTCACGGCCAGTTCGTGGTTGGAGCTGTTCAGCTCGGTGACGGTGTGCTTCAGCTCGTCGATCACGTAGGGCAGGCACATCTCGCTTTCGGCCATGCCCTTGTAGATCGCCATGGCGTGGCGGCGGCACGTGTCGTAGCCGCAGGCCCGGCAGTTCAGTTCATCGGCAGGACTGTGCTTGCCCAGCCTGGCCAGGATGGCCTTGAGTTCCTTTTCGCTGGGCTCGCGCATGCGCCGGTCGTCCGGCTCGAAGGACTTGGTGTAGTCCAGGCTGGCCAGCCGGTCCATGTAGGCCTGCCAGGCAGGCTGATCGGTGCGCGTCTGGCGGCGGCTCACGTAGCGACTGACCCGGGCCCGACGGCGGAACAGCGGCTCATCCGTGGACATCCCCGCTCCCATGATGCACCCGTTGCAGCACAGGATATCCAGCAACGCGGCATCCATGTCGCCCGATTCGAACTCGCGCAGAGCTTCGGGAAAATCCTGGCGCCCATCGGCCGACACCACGATGCCCGTGGCCAGATCCTCGCTCATGCCCGCCGCCTGGACCATGCCCCGCGAAAGGGCAAACACCGCGCCCAGGTTGGCCCGCGGCTCGATGAAGCTCTCAGCCTTGATGGGCAGATCGGCTATGCCCTTGGCCTGGATCAGATCGGAAAGCTCGCTGAAGGTCAGCGCGGCATCGACGCGGCCCAGTCCCCTGGTGCGCGCCGCCTCGCCCTTCTTGGCCACGCAGGGACCGATGAACACCACACGCAGATCATCGCCATACAGAGCGCGCAGCGCCTTGGCATCGGCCTCCATGGGCGAGACCACCGGCAGCAACGCGCTGGTCAGGTCGGGGTGATAGCGCTCCACGTAGGTGACGATGGCCGGACAGGCCGAGCTGATCCAGTGGCGCCCGGTGCCATCTTCCATGAGCTTGCGGGTTTCGCGGGCCACCAGGTCGGCCCCGAAGCCCACCTCGTGCACCATGTCAAAGCCCAGCGCGTGCAGGGTGCCCACGAACTTCTCTTCATCCCAGTCGGGATACTCGGCGGGGAAACTGGGCGCCACCGCGGCGGCCACCCTGTACGGCCCCGACAGCAACGCCTCGACCGGCACCACCGAACCGGTGACCACCTTGGCGTTCTGGCTGCACACCTGCACGCAGTTGCCGCACCCGATGCATCGCTCGTGCAGAATCTGCGCCTGCCCGTCGGCAATCCGGATGGCCTTGGCCGGACATTCGCGCACACAGGTGTAACACGTCCGGCAACGTTCGCCGATGGTGGTCACCAGTGCCATGTCAGGTGTGGTCACAGTTCCTGCTCCGGTTGGCCAACAGTCTTGATTTTCAAGGTGATCATAAAAAATGTTTATTTCTTAACATGAGTCTTCTGAGGCAAAATTAGGAAGATTGGGGGGGGAGTCAAGATTCCCCTGTTGTTTTTTTGGCAATTATTTGAACAACCAATTGACCGATTGTTTTCATTTTATAAAATCAAATTTATCTACCAAATGAAAAAGAGAGTCCGGTTGTCCGAACTCCCTTTGTTTTGATGGGCTTAGAGATCCAGATCAGTCGCGCTCGGCGTATTCCTCGGCCGACAAGAGAGCCAGCGGCTCCTTCCCCGCCGCCTCCAGACGGACATTCAAATCGCGCAACTTTTCCGCGGTCAAGGCCTGGAACCCCGCGTTGGCGGCCTCGATTTCGATCCGGAAATCGTCCAGGCGCTGCGTCTGGCTCTCGGTGGGCCGCCCCCCGTAGCCGGCAATCGAGGCATACAGCCCCACCACCTTTTCCCGCAGCCGCTTCTGGCCGCTGATGCCCTGCACCTCCTCGGTCACCATCAATCCCGCATGCATGGCGTCCAGCTCGCCGGCGAAACTCTCCAGGTCTGCCGCCAGGGCGGCGTCCAGGTCGGTGGTGCCGTCCCGCGCGGCATCACGCAGTTCCGCCATGGCTTCACACACGTAGGCCAGGCGGCCCAGCATGTCGTACAGCTCCTGCACGATGGCCTGTTGCTCGGCGCGCGCCTTGCGGTCGTGGGGATAGTCGGGATCGTAAGCCACCTCCACGGTGCCCTCGTACACTTCCTTGCCCTTGGTCAGGCGGTAAGTGTAGGTGCCCTCGGGCGCGGCTGGGCCCACCGCGGCGGCAAAGCTGGTCGAGGGGTCCAGGACCGGCGACGGCGCCACCTTGGGCGGCTTCAGGCGCGGCGACCAGGTCACGAAGTTCAGCCCCTTGCGCTTGCTGCCGGGCAAGGTCTTGAGCAGCTCACCCTCCGGAGTGAAGATCTCGATCTTCATTTCCCCGAACATGTGCCGCTTCTTCAGGTAATAGGCCAGGCGCGCCGACCGGTAGGGATTGCTCGCCGCAAAATAATCGTCGCCGGGCGAGTGCTGCTTGCCCTGGGGAATGTCCAGCACCGCCGACTGGGAAGCCAGCAGGGACACCTCGTTCTCCAGGGTGCGCGGGGTGATCTGGCGCAGCGGCGTGATATCGTCAATGACCTGGATGCCCCGGCCATGGGTGGCCATGACCAGGCTGTTTTCCCGGGTCTGGATGACCATGTCCCGGATGCTGACCGACGGAAACTCCTCGGCAAAACGCGCCCAGTGCAGGCCCTGGTCCAGGGTGATGAACAGCCCGTGCTCGGTGCCCAGGAAAAGCAGGTCCGGATTCTCGGGGTCTTGCCGCACGCAATGGGCATGCCCGGTGATGTCCTCGGTCACCAGCGCCTGCCAGGTTCGGCCCAGGTCGGTCGTCAGGTAAACGTAGGGCGTGAAGTCGCCGGTGCGGTGCCCGTCAAAGGTCGCCAGTGCGGTGTGCTTGTCGTGGGGCGAGGCCTCGATGCTGCTGACCCAGGTGCCGGCGGGAAGCCCGGGCATGTCCGTGCTGACCAGGTCCCACGACTTGCCGTCATTGGCGGTCACCTGCACCTGGCCGTCGTCGGTTCCCACCCAGATGATCTTTTTCTCCAGGGGCGAAGGCGCAATGGCAAAGATGGTGCAGTGATTCTCGGCCGTGGTGTTGTCGATGGTCAGGCCGCCCGACTCCTCCTGCCGCTGCTTCTCGGGGTCGTTGGTGGTCAGATCGGGCGAGATCACTTCCCACGATTCACCCCGGTCGGTGCTGCGGTGCAGAAACTGTGAGCCCGTGTACAGACGGCGGGTATCCGCGCGTCCGGTCACGATGGGCGTGTTCCAGTGCCAGCGCAGCGTGGGACCATCAAGCCAGGGCTGGGGTTTGATGCCCTTGTCCTCGCCGGTGCGCCGGTTGTGACGGTTCAGGTTGCCGCCCTGCCATTCCCAGTACACAAAGCTGGGGTCGCGCGGGTCGGGCACGGTGGCAAAGCCATCGCCGCCGCCCAGATTGGTCCAGTCGCTGTTCTCGATTCCGGAGGGCGAGCGGGACGGCGCCGTCCAGCTGCCGTTGTCCTGCAGGCCGCCGTACACGTTGAAGGGGCGCTCGTTGTCCACGGCCACCCGGTAGAACTGGCTGACCGGCAGGTTGGGCACATGCTGCCAGCCATCACCCTTGTTGTAGGTGGTGTACATGCCGCCGTCGGTGCCCACGATCATGTGAGCATTGTTGGCCGGGTTGATCCACTGGGCATGAATATCCGCATGCACCCAGCCGCCCACACCGCCAAAGATCTTGCCGCCGTCACGACTCACCAGCAGGAAAGTGTTGGACTTGTACACCCGGTCTACATCCTGAGGGTCCGGCACCACCAGGCTGAAGTAAAAGGGGCGTCCCTTGATTTGTTTCTGGCTGCTGGACAGAGCCCAGGTTTCGCCCTTGTCGTCGCTGCGATAGAACCCCGAGGTGTCGGCCTCCACCGAGGCGTAAATCAGGCTGGGGTTGGCCGGCGAAATGCCCAGAGCGATGCGGCCCAGGTCGCCTTCCGGCAAACCCTGGCGGATCTCCCGCCAGCTGGCGCCACCGTCGGTGCTCTTGAAAAGGCCGCTGCCGGGACCACCGCTGTGGAACGAGTAGGGCGTGCGGCGAAACTGCCACATGGTGGCGTAGATCGTCTGCGCATCTTCGGGATCCAGCCACACCTCGCTGCAGCCGGTGTCCTGGTCCACGTAGAGGATCTTCTCCCAGGTCTGGCCGAAATCGGTGGTCCGGTACAGTCCACGTTCCTCGCTGGCCGACCACAGCGGCCCCAGGGCGGCGGCATACACCGTGGCCGGATCCTGGGGGTCAATGGCGATGCGCCCGATCCGCTCGGTCCCCTTCAAGCCCAGGTTTTCCCACTTGTCGCCGCCGTTGACGGTGCGATAGATCCCATCGCCCGCCGACACGCTGTTGCGCACCCACACCTCGCCGCTGCCCACCCACACGGTATCGGGTCGGGCCTGGTCGATGGTCACCGCGCCGATGCTCTGGTTGTGCTCGTCGAACACCGGCTTGAAGTTGGTGCCCCCGTTGCGGCTCTTCCACACCCCCCCGCCGGCCGTGCCCAGATAGATGATCCGAGGATCGTCATTGACCACATCCAGAGCGGCGATACGGCCGCTCATCACCGCCGGGCCCAGTTCCCGTGCGCGCAGGGCCCCAAAAACATGGGAGCCGACCTCGATCCCGGCCGCTTCTTCGGCCAGGACGGAGTCGGCTCCCGTGAACGAGGACCCACCTGACAACAGCAGGAGCCCCAGGAAGATGACAAAAGTTCTCAAGGCGATCTCCTTCTAGCCCGGATCATTCATGATGGAGTTACTGCGGATGGTAAAAACCGCTTCAGAAAAGGCGTTCTCGGATTTGCTCGTTCGACGTACCGCATCGGGTACGCCTTCCTCGCAAATCCTTGTGAGCTCCTTCTCTGAAGCGGTTTTCCCTCATCCTCGTCACACTCCATCATGAACAATCCGGGCTGTTGTTCAGGATAAGAGTCAGGGGTCTACTGGCCTCCACCTTCGGTCGCCGGAGGGGGCGGCGGCGTGGCCGCTTCGGGCATCACGAAGATGCTGTCGTCCACCTCGACATCATGCTCGATGGTCTCGAACGCGATGCTGTTGGCCACCATATCGCCCATGCGGGTTTCGATGGCGAAGGGCGTGATCATGCCATCGACATCCTGGTAGTCGCTCATGTAGGTCTGCGACTCGATGATGTTCTCGTCCATCTTCACGGTCGAGGCCTGCTTGATGACCAGGAAGTACTCCTTGTCGAAGAAGTAGTCCATGACGATGTCCTCATGGGTGTCGACGCGCAACCGGTAGCAGGGCGTGCCCTCGACATCCTCTTCACCCATGTACTCCATGGTGTAGCCGCGCTTCTTGAACGAGCGAAGGCCATCCATATCCGCCTGCATCTTGAAGCTCTTGTTCTCGAACTCACCCATGAGCTGGGGGTCGGTCGAGCCCATCATGGGATTGATGGACCAGCCATGGTCGCCGTCGTAGGCCTGGATCATGGTCATGCCCATGACCTCGGCCTCGATGCGCAGCAGGTTGGGACGCTTCTGGATCATGGAGAACGGGAACTCCATGCCCTGGGTCATGAACTTGCCGATGACCTTGGTGGATTGCACGGCATCGAGCTTCTTTGCGCCGCCCGAGGCCTCCACGTGCTTGGCAATCAGTTCATCCACATCCATGGCCTGGCTGGGCACGGCCACCGTGCACAGGGCAAAAATGAGAGTCAACATGGCAAAACATGACTTCTTCATGTCATGGTCTCCTTCGTTTAATAAGAATGGGAGAGCCTCCCCCTTGGAAGCTTTCAACAGAACTGGTACGAATACCCTGGAAAGCAGTTTCATATTCGGGGGAGATTTTGGGAAGAGGAGTTTTTCAGGCGATCAATGCCCCCGCAGCAGGCGATCACCCAGGATCCTGGGCAAACCGGCTTCGAGGATGGCGTCCCGAGCGGCTTCCACATCGTACTCGGCCTTCATCAGCCGTACGGTTCCCGCTTCGCGGTCCCACAGGGCAAAGGAGGCGCGCGGGTCGCCGTCGCGGGGCTGGCCCACGCTGCCCGGATTGATCATGATGCGCTTGTCGGGAGCACAGATGAAGGGCTGCTCGGGGGTGAAGATGTGACTGTGTCCGTCATGGAACGCGGGCACATGGGTGTGACCGAAGAAGCACAGCCCGGGCCCCATGCGGTCCATGACCTCGGTGGACGCCGCCCCGATCTGCGCCTCGTTGATCAGATAGGTGTCCTGGTATTCGGGGGAACCGTGGATCAGCAGGCAGCCGCGACGCCCTTTCAGCTGCTCGGGCAGGTCGGCCAGGAACTGAAGATGATCTTCGCTGAGCAGACCCCGATTGTGTTCGGCCGCCAGATGGGAAACCGATGAGTAGTTCAGACCGGGGTTCTGCCGGGTGATCAAGGAGTCGTGATTTCCCTGAATACAACGCACATCGTTGCTGCGCAGAAGGTCGATCACCTCGACCGGCTGAGCGCCGTAGCCCGCGATGTCACCCAGGCAAAGGTACTCGTCGCACCCCTCGCGGACAGCAATCTCCATGACCGCCGTCAAGGCGGGCAGATTGCTGTGAAGATCTGAAATGACTAAGGAAATTGACATGTTTCGTTCCTGGTTGAGTGATTCCCCGAAGCCAACAGTCTAATACAGTGTCTGCCAGTCAACAACCCATCCAGTTGACGTGGGCACCGGGATGCCTGATTCTCCTGAACAACATAACTCCCTGGAGGAAAGGAAGTGTCGTGCGGAACTTGTTGTTTTTGGTCCTCGTGATCGTGTCGCTGGGAACTGTTCTGGGCTGTGGAGAGAAGATCCCGCCCGAACCCGGAGTCACCGCTCGCGAGCTGGTCGGTGCCGAGAAAGTGGCCGGCCTGCCGCTGACCGATGAAGAGCGCGCGCTCATGCTGGACGACCTGGCCGGCAACCTCGAGGGGTTCCAGTCCATCCGCGCCCTGAAGCTCACCAATGACGTGCGGCCGGCTCTGTGCTTTGACCCCGAACTGGTCACGGGGCCTCCGGTTGACCTGAGCGAGCGTCCTTCGACCTGGTCGGATCCAGGGGCTGTGGCCATGCCGGAAAACCCGGACGATCTGGCCTTCTACACCGTGGCCCAGCTGGGCGCCCTGATCCGCACGCGGCAGATCAGCTGTGAAGAGCTGGCCCGTTTTTCGCTGGATCGCTTTGCGCGATTTGACCCGCAGCTTCTGTGCACGGTGACCCTCCTGGAAGAGCGTGCACTGACCCGCGCCCGCGAGCTGGATGATCTGCTGGATGCCGGCCAGTACCTGGGTCCCTTGCACGGCATTCCCTACGGGGCCAAGGACCTGCTGGCCGTGGCCGGCGCACCCACCACCTGGGGAGCCGAGCCCTACCGCGATCAGGTCCTCGACCAGACCGCCACCCTGGTGACCCGGCTTGACCAGGCCGGGGCCGTCCTGGTGGCCAAGCTCACTCTGGGGGCCCTGGCCTGGGGCGATGTGTGGTTCGGCGGCATGACCCGCAACCCCTGGAACCTGGAACAGGGCAGCAGCGGTTCGTCGGCCGGTTCGGCCAGCGCGGTGGCCGCCGGGCTGGTGCCGTTTGCCATCGGCACCGAAACCCTGGGCAGCATCGTCTCGCCCAGCACCCGCTGCGGCACCACCGGCCTGCGCCCCACGTTCGGCCGGGTCAGCAAGGCCGGCGCCATGGCCCTGAGCTGGAGCATGGACAAGATCGGGCCCATCACCCGCGCGGCCGAGGACTGTGGACTTGTGCTGGATGTCATCCGCGGCGCCGATCCCGCCGATCCCACCTCGGTGGACCGCCCCTTCAGCTATGCGCCGGAGGTGGACTGGTCACGGCTGCGGATCGCTTACCTGGCCGATGATTTCGATGAGGATTACCCCGGCCGCGACCTGGATGCCGCGGCCCTGCAAGTGCTGCGCAATCTGGGCGCCCAGCTGGTGCCTCTGGAACTGCCGCTGCAAGAGCGGGGACTGGATCCCTACGCCATCAGCACCGTGCTGTCCGTGGAGGCCGCCGCCGCGTTCCAGGAACTGACCCTGAGCGGGCGCGACGATCTGCTCACCCGCCAGGTTCGCTACGCCTGGCCCAATGTGTTCCGCGGGGCCTACTTCGTGCCGGCCGTGGAGTACGTGCAGGCCAACCGCGCGCGGGTTCAGTTGATGCAGATGATGGCCGAGGTTTTTGATGAGTTCGACCTGTACGTCACACCCTCTCTGTACAGCAGCAGCCTGACGATCACCAACCTGACGGGTCATCCGCAGGTGGTCATGCCGGCGGGGTTTTTGGAGGCCAATGCGCCCCACAGCATCAGTCTGGTGGGTGACCTTTACGACGAGGCCACCTTGCTGGCCGTGGCGCGAGCCTACCAGGAGGCGACCGGGTGGGATGAGAGTCATCCCGAGGGGTTCTAGGGCTTAAACCGCTGTTGCGCAATGGGTTATTTTTCCAACTAGTTGGAAAATGAGGGGTGGCGACAGTGATGAAGTTTTTGTGTTTTTTTACTTGTCTGTTCGTCTTTATTTCGCTATACTGATCCAGCCTCCCAAAGGCTTCAAGATCAAGGATAGCGCTATGTTGCGGTTTATTAAGGGATTGCCTGCCAAGGACGCCGACCTCCACCTTAAAAAGGCCAACCACGCCATGGAAATGGCACGCCAGAACGCCATTCTCTGGTTTGGCGAGATTCTCGGGCGCAAGCTCTACCGCGACCTGGGGTACTCCTCCATGCCGCTCTACGCGCAGCAGGAGCTGGGCTGGAGCCAGTCGAAGGCCTACGACTTCATGAAGATCTGCGAGAAGCTGGACGAGTTGCCCGCCGTGAAGAAAAAGGTCGAGGAGGGGAAGCTGGGTTATGGCCGGACGCGCACCATTGTCGCGGTGGCCAGCCCGGAGACCGAGAAGGAGTGGGTGGATCTGGCGTTGACCCAATCCCACACCAAGCTGAAAGAAAAAGTGAAGAAGGCCAGGCGGCGTGCCGCCGAGGTGGCGTCGAGGCAGGTCGCGTTTCTTCCCGAGGAGCCGGTGCCCGCTGCAGCGGTCCCCCAGCGCGTCACCCTGGAAATGACCCCCACCCAGCTGGCCCGCTACGAGGCGCTGTGGGAGAAGCTGCGCAAGCAGGGCGGGCTGCCTGCCGACAAGGTCGAGGCGCTCCTGGTCTTGATGCAGTCTGGTGTTTCCAACCAGTTGGAAAACTCCGCGGCGCCCCCGGTCCAGATCCACGTGCACCAGTGTCCGGACTGCGAGAAGGCCACGGTCCAGACTGCGCGCGGCGAGCTCGTGCTTTCATCCGAGGAGACCGAGCGCATCGCTTGCGACACCCAGATCAGCGAACCCGGCCACCGCAACACCACCACCATTCCCCCGAAAACGCGGCGCCTGGTCCTCGCCCGCGACCGCCACCGCTGCCAGACTCCCGGCTGCCCCCACACCCACTTCCTGGAGATCCACCACATGATCCCCCGCGCCCGGGGCGGCACCAACACCCCCGACAATCTGACCACGCTGTGCAGCGCGTGCCATGCACTGGTGCATCAGCGCAAAGGCAGGGTCAGGGAAATCGAGCCCATCTACGGGGACGGGGAATCAGATCACGCTTTGCATGCTGGTGAGTTCCTGCCGGATCTCGGTGGCCAGGTCCAGGGCGGAATCCTGGTGCAAGGCCGTGGCCTCCGTGATCAGTTCGCCCAGGAGGGCCACGATGGCCTCGGAGTGGATGTGCCGGGCTTCGCTTTCCAGATGGCGGGCTTCGGCGGTCGCAAAATCGAAGTCGTAGTTCTGGAGCGCCCCGATGACCAGGTTGAGACGATTGCGCGCGCCGGCCATGAACTGGTCCAGGACGTCGGTGGCCATGCCCACATCCCCTTCGGTGTTGTGGATCAGTGGAGCCATGGAGAAGCCCGAGTCCCCCTCTTCCTCGCAAGGGTCAAGAACCCGGAGCATGGCCTTGCCGATGAGCTCGGTGGTGACGGGCTTGGGCACATAATCATTCATCCCGGCCGCCAGACATCTTGTCCTGTCTTCGCGTGAGGCGTGGGCGGTCATCGCGATCACCGGAACGTTGCGATTCAGCTCGCCCGCCTTGCCGCGCCGGAGGCTGCCCACGGCTTCCAGGCCGTCCATCTCGGGCATCTGGAGGTCCATGAAAACCAGCCCGTAGGCGTTCCTGGAAAGGGCTTCCAGGGCCAGAAGGCCGTTGTCTGCGGTTTCACATTCACAGCCCAGCTTGGCCAGCATGCCCTGGGCCACGCGCTGGTTCAGCTTGTTGTCCTCCACCAGGAGAATGCGCAGGCTCTGGGCGTCCAGCTTGGCCAGGGCCTCGCGTGAGGTCGATTCCTGGTGATGGCACTTCTGGTCTTCGATCTGCTGAGGCGAAGCTTTGCCGAAGTGTGCGGTGAAGAAGAAAGTGGAGCCTTCGCCCTCGGCGCTGGACACTTCCAGTTCACCGCCCATCTTGCGCACGAGCTTGCTGGAAATGTTCAGACCCAGGCCGGTGCCCCCGAACTTGCGGGTGATGCTGGTGTCTGCCTGCGTGAAGGCCTTGAACATGTTTTGCTGGTGCTTCTTGGCGATGCCCATGCCGGTGTCGCGCACGGCAAAGCGTACCGAGTAGCGGTGACCATTCAGGGCCTCCTTGGTCACCTCGAGGGCCACCGAGCCCTTGTTGGTGAACTTCAGGGCGTTGCCGATCAGGTTGACCAGAACCTGGCGCAGGCGGCCAGGATCGCCGATCACAAATTCCGGCAGATCGGAGTCCACCTCCAGGGCCAGGTCCAGACCCAGGTCCCGGGCCTGGAAGCTGAAGGTTTCCAGGACCTTCTGGACCAGGTCGGGCAGAACGAAGACGACCTGTTCCAGTTCGAGGCGGCCCGCCTCCATCTTGGAGAAGTCGAGAATGTCGTTGATGATGGTGCCCAGGGTTCCGGCGCTGCGGGAAATGACCTCGGCCGTTTCCTTTTCCTTGTCGCCCAGGTCCATGTCCAGCAACAGATCCAGCAGGCCCATGACGGCGTTCAAGGGGGTGCGAATTTCGTGCGTCATGTTGGCCAGGAACACGCTCTTGGCCTGGTTGGCTTGCTCGGCTTCCGCCGCATGGCGGTTGGCCTGGCGGCTGGCCCTTTCCAGCTCGGCGTTGGACAGACGGATTTCCTCGGTACGCTGCTCGACCCTTTTTTCCAGGGTTTCGTTGAGGGCCCGGAGGTCCTCCTCCACTTCCACCTGCTTGGTGATGTCGCGGGCAAAGCCGACCACCAGATGTTCGTGAGGAGCCGGCAGGGTGTTGGCCGAAATGCTGACGTGCACCTCGTGGCCGTCACTGGCCAGCATGCGGGTGCGCATGTTGCTGATGCCACCGGTTTTCAGGATTTCCTTGAAGGCGATGTGCAGGTCGTCGTGGACATCCTCAGGGAACAGCGACAGCTGGGACTGACCCCGCAGCTCTTCGGCCGGCCGCCCCACCAGCTTGCCGGCACCTTCGTTCACGTTGCGCAACGTGCCGGTGTCGACTTCCACCACGAAAATGCCGTCGCAGCTGTGCTCGATCACCTCTTCGAACAGATTGCGTTGTTCTCGAAGACGGTGGGCTTCACTGATCAGGCCATCGAATCGCTCGATCACATCGAGCTGGGCCTGTTCGAAACCTTCGATCAGGTGTTCAAATGTTTCCTTGGGCGATGAAACTGTTTCCCTCATGACCATCCGATCTCATCCACATACAGATATCCCTCATAAGTGCGCTTTCCCTCACTCTTTAGATCGGCCCGGTAATGGAAAACTGAAGTCAAAAAAAGGAAGAGAAATCAGGAGGACGTGGGTCGGGAAGACCCCTCTGACGGGCAGGAAAAATCCAGGGAGTCCAGGGTCTGGAGTTGTTGGGGCCCAGCCCCGGCGGCGGGGCACTTGCCGGACTCCGAGCAGGAAGAACAGCCGGACTTCTGGCCACGGGAGCGCCAGATGGCCCGTCCGGCCCACAGGGCCGCCACGGTCACGATCACGCCCACGGCAATATTTTCGATCAGAGGGGTCATCACACTGCACCTCCGGGACTGTTGAGAATCAACAGGCCAATCTGATGGACGGCAAAGGTCACGATCCAGGCCAGTGCGGTGAGGCCCCAGCTCTGGGCCAGGGCCCAGCCCAGGTTGCCGGCTTCCTGACGCGTGATGGCAAAGGTGGCGATGCACGGGGTCGAGACCAGCGCGAAGAGCATGATACAGAAGCCCACCAGGGGTGAGTAGCGGGCGCGCAGCTGGGAGCGCAGGTCCTCGGACTCCTCGTCGGCCTCACCCACGGCAAACACGATTCCCATCTGGGCCACGAACACTTCCTTGGCGGCCACCGCACCAATCAAGGCCGTGCCGATGCGCCAGTCAAAACCCAGCGGCTTGAGCACCGGCTCGAGCAGGCGGCCCGCCCGTCCGGCCATGCTGTAGGACAGTTCGGCGGCCTGGATCTGGCCCTCGTCGGTCATCTCGGCCATGCTCAGGGCCGGCGTGGCCACCGAGCCCACCTGGTCGAAGCCCACCGGCGGCACGTAATCGGCGGGAGGCTTGGGGTAAAACGTCAGGAACCACAGAATGACCGCCGCGCCCAGGATGACCGTGCCGGCCTTCTGGACGTACAGCCAGGCGCGGGTCCACATCTGCATGAGCAGGCTGCGCACCGTGGGCATGCGGTAGGCGGGCAGCTCCATGAGGAAGGGCGTGGTTTCGCCGCGGAAGAGGGTGGCGCGCAGCAGACGGGCAGCCGCCAGGGCCAGGACTATGCCCACCACGTACAGGATCCACAGCACAGGGCCCTGCCACCTGGGTGCAAAAAACGCGGGAATCATCAAGGCGTAGATGGGGAGGCGCGCGCCGCAGCTCATCAACGGCAAGACCATGATGGTGATCAGCCGGTCGCGCCGCGTTTCCAGGGTGCGCGTGGCCATGATGGCCGGCACCGTGCAGCCGAAGCCGATCAGCAAGGGGATGAAGCTCTTCCCGTGCAGGCCCACCTTGCTCATGAAACGGTCCATGACGAAGGCCGCCCGGGCCATGTAGCCCGTACCTTCCAGCACGGCGATGGCCATGAACAGCAGCACGATGTTGGGCAGGAACACGATGACCCCGCCCACACCGCCGATGATCCCCTCGACCAGCAGCGAGCGCAGAGGGCTGGTGCTGTCGGGACTCCACAATCCATTGAGGGTGGCGCCCATCCAGGAGAAGCCGGCTTCGATGACGTTCATCAGCGGGTTGCCCAGGCTGAAGGTCAGCGTGAACACCATATACATGAGACTCAGGAAAATAGGCACGCCCCACACCGGGTGCATGACCACGCGGTCGATGCGGTCGCTGACGTTGGCCCGCGCGGGACTGGTCCGGCGGGTGCTGGCCTGCACGATGGTGCCGATATGCTCGTAGCGCCGGCGAGCCAGAAGGGTGTCGAGCTCATCTTCGTGGCCCTCTGTGCGGCCATTCCGCTCGTACTCCGAGACCAGCGCCTCGACCGCCGCCCGAGCATTGCTGTCGGGCACCTCGTTCACCGCTTCGGGGTCGGCGTCCAGCAGCTTGATGGCCAGCCACCGCTGGTACGGAGTGTCGGGCAGGTGCTCGGCAATGCGGTGGAGCATGTTTTCGATGTCGGGCCCGAAGTGCACGGTCAACGATTCGTGATTTGCATCCACGTTGGCCAGCGAGGCAGGCCCGGGACCCATCTGCCGGCACACGTTGGCCGGACCGGGCAAGTTGGCGATGTGGGCCTTGGTCTCGGCGATGGCCTCGAGGATTTCCTCCATGCCCACCCCCTTGTTCCCCACCGCGGGCACCACCGGGGCACCCAGGCGGCGTGCCAGGGCCGCCGTGTCGATGCTCAGTCCCTGGTCCTTGGCCACATCGCTCATGTTGAGCACCACCACCAGGTGGATGCCCAGCTCCATCAGCTCGCTGGTCAGAAAGAGATTGCGTTCCAGGTTGGAGGCGTCGACCACGTTGACGATCACGTCGGGGCTGTGGTGCAGCAGATAATCGCGGGCCACCAGCTCCTCTTCGGAGTAGGCGGTCAGGCTGTAGGTGCCGGGCAGGTCCACCAGCTTCAGGTCCAGGTCGCCGCGCTTGAGCGACCCTTCCTTCCATTCCACCGTGACGCCGGGGTAGTTACCCACGCGCTGATGAGCACCGGTCAGCTGATTGAAAATGGTGGTCTTGCCGGCGTTGGGATTGCCGGCCACCGCCGCGGTGATGGTCCTGGTCCGGGTATCGGTCACGGGAGCTACTCGACTTCGATGCGCGCGGCCATGCCACGCCCGATGACGATCCGACTGCCCCGCACCGAAACCACGAAAGGTCCGTGTCCCGAATTCTGTACCACTTCCAGCTCGGTCCCCGGCAACAGCCCCAGCGCGGCCAGGCGGCCACGCAGCTGACGCCCGCCGGTGATCTTCTTGAGAATGGCCCGACGGCCCTCGTTGATCATGGACAGTGGCATGCTAGCCCTCGGTCTTTCGTTGCTGGGGCAGGTGGTGAGGGGGCAGGTGGAGGTCGTGGCCGCAGCCATCACGACCGCAGGTTTCTCGGCGTGTTCCCTTTTCCTGGCGCTCGCCGCAGAAGAATCCGATCTCCTCATCCCAGTGGACCTCGTTCATGGGGCAAGTTTCGAAGTACTCGACGAATTTCACCAGACGGTCCAGAATCGTGCGGCTGGTGGCGTGTTCCATGCGGCAGGCTTCGGCGTCGGCCTCGCTGGGGTCCAGGCCCAGGACCTTGATCAGGAAATCGCGCAGCGTCTCGTGGCGACGCACCACGTCCAGGGCAATGGTTTCGCCCGCGCTGGTCAAGGTGATGACCTCGTAGGGCGCATAGTTGACCAGCTTCTTCTCCGACAGCAGCCGCAAAGCCTGGGTGACCGATGAGTTGTTCACCCCCATGGCCTGCACGATGTCCTTGGCCCGGGCCGCACCCTTGGCCTGGGCGGTGTGGTAGATGGCCTCGAGGTAATCCTCCAGGCTTGCGCTCACCGTGCTCTGGTTGGCCATCATTTTCTCTTCACCTCAACCTGGCTGGGTCCCTGTCAGGGGAATCGGGCCG
>JAZBOO010000043.1:0-5642 GCA_036351155.1 Candidatus Krumholzibacteriia bacterium
CGGAGAGCCGGAGTGCTGCCTCTGGGCATCACCACCCCCAGCCCCGAAGACGACACTCGTGAGGCCCTTTTCCGGTCCGGGGCGGCCCGCATCCTGGATTCACTGAAGACATTGAAGGAGTTCCTGCCATGAGCACACGCCTGGTTGAAATGAGCCGCCGCACCGCGGAAACGGAGATCACCTTGAAACTGGATCCCGACGGGGAAGGTCGGGCCGAGATCGCCACCGGACTGGGTTTCCTGGACCACATGTTGACCGCGTTGACGCGGCACGCCGGCTGGGACCTGTCTCTCAGCTGCCAGGGCGACCTGCAGGTGGATGACCACCACACGGCCGAGGACTGTGCCCTGGTGCTGGGCCGAGCCCTGGGTCAGGTGACCCGATCCACCGGATCAGTCCAGCGCTTCGGCTGGGCCCGGGTGCCCATGGACGAGGCCCTGGCCGACGTGGCCGTGGATTTCGGGGGGCGCCCCTGGCCGGCCATCGACCTGGGATTGACTCGGCCCACCCTGGGCACCATGGCCACCGAGAACCTGACCCACTTCCTGGTGACCCTGGCCATGGAGGCCCGTTGCAACCTCCACGTCGACGTGGTGCGCGGAGAGAACGACCATCACCGCACCGAAGCGGCATTCAAGGGGCTGGCCCTGGCTCTGACCCAGGCGCTGGCGGCAAGGCCGGGCCCGGTGCGCAGCACCAAGGAGGTCATCGCATGAAACCCGTCATGATCATTGACACCGGCCTGGCCAACCTGCGCTCGGTCGAGGTGGCGCTGGAGCGTCTGGGCGCGGAGGTTACCCGCGTCACCAGCCCCGAGGAGGTGGCCCGCAGCCCCCGTCTGGTCCTTCCCGGAGTGGGCGCTTTCGGACCGGCCATGGCTCGCCTGGACCGGGATGGCCTGTCCATTCCCCTGCGGCAAAGGCTCCTGGCCGGCCGGCCTACCCTGGCCGTGTGCCTGGGGCTCCAGCTGCTCTGCGAGGGCAGCGATGAGGCTCCGGGAAGGCGAGGCCTGGGTGTTCTTCCGGTGCGGGTGCGGCAACTTCCCGCCGACCAGCGCGTGCCCAACATGGGCTGGTGCCCCCTGCAGAACGGTCGCGTTCAGCCGGTGGGCCATGCCTATTTCGCCCATTCCTTTGCCGTGACCGGGAGCGATCTGGGACGGCTGGAAGCCAGTGGCTGGCAGGTGCTGACCGCCGACCATGGCGGGCCCTACCTGGCCGCCGCCCGCCGTCAAGGTGTCCTGGCGTGCCAGTTTCATCCCGAACTGTCCGGTTCCTGGGGTGCATCACTGCTGGCAGCCTGGCTGGATGATCCGGCGGGAAAGGAGACCTCATGGCCCAGGTGAGAATCATCCCCTGCCTCGATGTGCGGGACGGCCGGGTGGTCAAGGGGATCCAGTTCCAGGATCTGCGCGACGCCGGGGAACCGGCCGAGCAGGCGGCGGCCTATGCGCTTCAGGGTGCCGATGAGATCGTCATGCTGGATGTGACGGCCACCCTCGAGGACCGTGGTGCCAGGCTGCAGGCCGTGGATCGGATCCGCAGGGTCTTGAACGTGCCCTTGACCGTGGGCGGTGGCCTGGACAGCAGTGACCAGGCGCGCCGCCTGCTGAGCGCCGGAGCCGACAAGGTGTCGGTCAACAGTGCCGCCGTGCGCCGACCGGATTTGCTGACCGACCTGGCGGCGGAGTTCGGCAGGCAGTGTGTGGTCCTGGCCATCGACGCCCAGAGTGACCGCGAGGGCGGCTGGACCGTGACCACCCGCTCGGGAAGGCAAAAGGAACCACTGCAGGCGGCCACCTGGGCCCGGGAGGGCGTCCGGCGAGGCGCCGGTGAGATTCTGCTGACCAGCTGGGATCGGGACGGAACCGGCCAGGGCTACGACCTGGAGCTTCTGGCTGCGGTGCGGGCAGCCGTGGGTGTTCCGGTCATCGCTTCGGGAGGCGGTTCCACGCCCGACCAGATGGCCGCCGCCGTGGCCGCGGGTGCCGATGCGGTTCTGGCCGCCAGTATTTTCCACGATGGCCACTGGCAAGTGGGCGATCTGAAACGAGAACTGCAACGCCGAGGTGTGGAGGTCCGACCATGATCATTCCCAGCATTGACCTGAAAGACGGTCAGACCGTGCAACTGATCGGAGGCCGCGACCCCGCCCTGACGGCCGGCGATCCCCTGCCCATCGCCCGGCAATTCGGCCGGGTGGGCGAAATTGCGGTGATCGACCTCGATGCCGCCCTGGGCACAGGAAGCAACTCCGCCCTGGTCCAGTCGGTGGTGAAAGTGGCCCGCTGCCGGGTAGGCGGTGGCATCCGCACCCTGGAGCGTGCGCGGTTCTGGCTCGACGCCGGGGCCGAAAAGATCATCATCGGCACCGCCGCCACCCCCGAACTGCTGGCGGCCCTCCCCCGCGAAAGAGTGATCGTGGCCCTGGACGCCCGGGACGGAGAGGTGGTGGTCGAGGGCTGGACCAGGAGAACAGGTCAGGGTCTGATCGAACGGCTGCAGGCCCTGCGCAGCCTATGCGGGGGCTTCCTGGTCACCCTGGTGGAGCAGGAAGGGAGGATGACGGGTCTTGGCCTGGAGCAAATCAAGGAACTGAAAGCGGCGGCCGGAGACACGCCCCTGACGGTGGCCGGAGGCCTGCGCAATGCCGAGGAAGTGGCCGAACTGGATGCCGCTGGCTGCGATGTCCAGGTGGGCATGGCTCTGTACACAGGGGCTCTGGATCTGGTCGATGGATTCCTGGCCCCCCTGCAAGCCCGGCTGGGCCCGGGCCCCTGGCCCACCGTGGTGTGTGACGAGCAGGGCCAGGCCCTGGGCCTGGTCTGGTCGAACCGCCAGAGTGTGGCCCACGCCCTGGACACAGGTCAGGGTGTTTACCACTCACGGCGTCGAGGCCTGTGGATCAAGGGCCAGGAAAGCGGCCACACCCAGGAGCTGTTGCGGGTGGACCTGGATTGTGACCGGGACGCCCTGCGCTTCACCGTGCGTCAGAAAGGCGGGGGATTCTGCCACACTGGAACACGGACCTGCTGGGGTGAGGACTGGGGTGTGCCCCGTCTGGCCCGGCGTCTGGCTGAAAGAAAAGACCAGGCTCCTCCGGGCTCCTACACCCGCCGGCTGTTCGACGATCCCGAGCTGCTGGGCGCCAAGCTGCGCGAGGAGGCCGGAGAACTGGCCGCCGCCCAGGACCCGGACCACGTGGCCGCCGAAGCGGCCGATGTCCTCTATTTCACGCAGGTGGCCCTGGCCCGTGCCGGCGCCACCTGGGAAGATGTGGCCAGGCACCTGGACCGTCGTGAGCGGAAGGTGTCCCGCCGACCTGGAAACGCCAAGCCTGAAGGGAAAATGTGATGAACCCCCGCCCTCCATTGCTGCGTCGCGTCCGGGCCCAGGACATCAGTTCCAGCCCGGCCGCCCGCATTCCGGACGAGGTGACGGCGGGTGCCCGTCAGATCGTCGAGTCCGTGCAAGCCGAAGGTGATACGGCCCTGCGCCGCTGTGCCGAGCAGTTCGATGGTCTGGCCGCCGGTGCGCCTCTGATCCATGACCGGGAAACCCTGAATCGCGCCCTCCACAGCCTACCCCCTGCCCAGAAGGACCTCCTCGAGCGGGTGGCCGAGCGGATCCGCCGCTTTGCCCTGGCCCAGCGGGCCAGCCTGACCGACCTCAGCTTGCCCATCCCCGGCGGCACGGCGGGACATGAAGTTTCCCCCCTGGCGGCGGCAGGATGTTACGCCCCCGGAGGACGCCACCCTTTGCCCTCCTCGGTCCTGATGACGGCGGTCACGGCCCGCGCGGCCGGTGTCCCCACCGTGGTGGTGGCCTGTCCCGACCCCGCGCCCATCGTGCTGGCCGCCGCCGCCGTGGCCGGGGCCGATCTGCTGCTGGCCTGCGGAGGTGCCCAGGCGGTGGCCGCCATGGCGTACGGAACAGAAACCCTGCCCGCCTGTGATGTGGTGGTGGGACCGGGCAATGTCTGGGTCACCGCGGCCAAGCTGATGGTGGAATCCGCCGTGCGCACCGACGGCGCCGCCGGCCCCAGTGAACTGGTAGTGGTGGCAGACGGCTCGTGCAATCCCCGGATCGTGGCGGCGGATCTGCTCGCCCAGGCCGAGCATGATCCCCTGGCCCGCCCCATTCTCATCACCCTGCAAAACGGGGTGGCCGAGGCCGTTGATGAGGAACTGACCCATCAGTTGCCGACCCTGCCGACGGCGGAAACAGCCCGGCAAGCCCTGGCCGGTGGGTGCGTGGTCCAGGTGGGCAGTCCCGAGGAGGCGGTCACGATCTGCAACCGGCTGGCCCCCGAACACCTGCAGTGGAATGCCACCGGGGGAAATCCACCGGCAGGGCTCAGGTTTTATGGCGGATTGTTTCTGGGTGAGGGAGCGGCCGAGGTGCTGGGGGACTACGGGGCAGGTCCCAACCATGTCTTGCCCACCGGCGGAGCGGGCCGGCGTCGGGGCGGTCTGTGGGTGGGGGATTTCCTGGCCATCAGGACCTGGCTTCGTCTCGACCGACCGGCCGAGGCCCAGGAACTGCTGCGCGATACAGAGAACCTGGCGCGGCTGGAAGGGCTGGAAGGACATGCCCGGGCCGCCGCCATGCGCCTGGACAGGTGAACGGGTATCAGGATGTCGTCTCCGGAAGGATGACGGCCCCCGACTTGGGGTCCTTCACCGGCCGCTCGGGCCACTGGGCCCAGAGCAGTTCACCCGGCTGGGGCGGCGCCTTGCGCTGGGCGGCTGCTTTCTTCTGGCTGAGAAGAACCACGCCCTGTCCGGTGCATCCGTAACTCCCCTGTTGCCAGCCGGGTAGATCGAAAGGTTCAGAAATCACCCGGACCGGCTCAAGCCCCCCTGGGCGGCTCGGCGCAGTGCCCGCCGGATCCATGCCCCGCGTCAGCAAAAGGAAGGACAGGCTGCCGCGTTCCTTGGGCAAGCGCACACTGCGGCTGAAGCGCGCCAGCCAGTCCGGCACACCCACCGGCTTGAAGTTGAAATGGCACCAGGGGCCCCCGCGCTTTCCCGGCATGGGACAGGTGGCCTGATGCGGACAAGGGGCCGCCAGATGCCAGCCGCGACGCAGGGCCGCCTCCCGCAGGAAGGAAAGCCGCCGAGCGGTGGCGCGCATGGCCGGCTCGATCAGCAGAATGGCACCCTTTTCGGCCACCTGGTTTTCCCAGCGTTCCAGCAAGCTGTCCTCGGGCGATTCCTCGCCGGCCTCGGCCAGGTCGCGGCGCTGCCGCCCCCGTCCGGGATCTTGCAATTCATTGATGAAGTTGGCGGCCACCAGAAGATCGGCCCGGGGTCGATTCCGATCCGAAAGCTGACGGGAAGTGACGATGTCCCACGACGAGTTGGCCCCTGTGGTCATCTCCTCGAAGAGGTGACGGCCGGCCTTGAGGACCGACTCGGATCGATCCACCCCCTCGTAGGTCAGCTTGCGGCCGCGCAGCTGCGGACAGGCCATCCACAGAGCTTGCAGAAAAGTGAGGGGCCCCGCGCCCAGATCCAGAACCCGCGCATTCTCGGGCAGATCCAGCCCTAGCCCCTGCAGCAGGCGGCCTTGCCGATAGATATTCCAGGGCAGAAAGTAGTTCAGGTAGGCCGCCAGATACTCGGGGCGGGTCATGTAGTC
>JAZBOO010000044.1:0-3266 GCA_036351155.1 Candidatus Krumholzibacteriia bacterium
CAGTAAGGAACACGATCTGGTTCCTTTTGTCCAATTTTCCGTGATGTGGAAATGCTACAACCGCGGCCCCAGCGCCAGGCTCATGATGTTCTGGTGCTTGGTGCTGATGGTGTCGGCCAGGGTAAAAATGCTGTCCACCGGGAAGGCCGAGGAATCGAACGTTTTCTCCACCCACTTCTCGATGGCCGCACTGCCTGACCTCAGATTGGTGGCAAAATGCGCCACCTCGTCCGCCACCCGGATGGCCAGGGCCAGCCGCGTGTTCTCCCCCGCATTCAGGGGTTCGTGGTGCCAGCGGATGGCCTGGGTGATCTCCTCGGGCAATTCCCAGCTGTCCAGCAGGGCGGCCCCCGCCTCGGCGTGGTCAAAGCCCAGCTGGCTGCGTTCCTCGGCCATGGTGGGGCTGTGGAAGGGCTCGCTTGGCGATTCCTGGGTCTGACATTCGGCCAGCCCCTGATCGAGCACCAGCTTGCCAATGTCGTGCAGCAGCCCGGCGGTGAACGCCCGGTCCCTCAGTTCCGATCGGCCAATGGCCTTGACCAGGAAGGCCGACCCGTAAGCCGTGGCCAGGCTGTGCTGCCACAGGGTGTCCAGATCCAGCTGGTAACCCGGCAGGTCGCGGTGGATCACCGGTTCCAGGCTCAGGGCAAAGCAAAGGCGGGCAAAAGTGAGGTTGCCCACCAGAACCAGGGCTTCCCGCGGACTGCCGATCCTGCGCCGAAAACTATAAACGGGCGAGTTGCACAGCTTCAGCAGACCCGCGGTCAATCCCGGGTCGCGCTCGATGATGGGCACGATCTGGTCGGCTTCCACCACAGGATCTTCAATGATGTCCATCAGTGAGGCCACCGAATCGGGGCGGGCACTCAATCCGGGTGCGGTGGCAATAAGGTCCTGCAAGGAGGCCATGGGCGAGACTCCAGTCCGTCAGCGTTGTCCAATCTTTTGATGGAGGCTCCCCCACCAATCCCTGTGCTGGATATCGGCGCTGGTTCCATGGCCTGGAGATGGGGCAATCTTTAAAATTGTGTGAAGATTGGCGGAGTCGGGTCAGGAGGATAGCTTAGCCTTGTCCCGGAATTGTTTCCAGAATCCTCGGACGAAGTGTCCGGCCAGGCTGGAGGAATCCTCGTAGATCCACTGGAGAACCGCTCCGCTGAAACGCCACTGTCGTAAACCCCAATAGGTGTCATCAAAGAAAGCCGAGCCGGCATACCAGCTCAACAGCCGCCCATCCAACCCACCCATTTTTTCCAGATAGGCCACCGCCCCCGAATCCGCCGCACGTCCCCAGTCAGCGCCCACCTTCACCGGCGCGTACACCATGCGCGGAGGCCAGTCGCGGCGCACCTCTTCCAGGCGCTCATCCAGTCCCGGCCACTTTTCCAGCTCCAGCAGGAGGTCGCCGTACCACTTCAGGGAACGATCAAAATAGTGCCGACACATGTGAATCTGGGTGAACACCACGCCGTCTTCCAGCCCAGGCACCCACACGGGAACGCCCTGCCAGTTGATCTGCTCGGCGCGCGCCCAGGTCCGCTCCACCGCGCCCTCGGCACAGCGATTGGACATGGTCCAGTGAATCTCCAGGGGGATGCCGTTCTTGATCATCCGGAGGTCGAAGTGCTGGGTCAGGTATTCCTCGCGGGTGAACTCCTTCTCGTCCACGATGTACCCATCGGCCACCAGAACCGCCTCGGCCTTTTCCACGTCCTGGGCCGGCACCAGGATGTCCGTGTCGCCCTGCGGCCTGCCCGCCAGCTCGGGATACCGCGCCCGCAGGGCCGACCCCTTGATCAGCATGACCTTGATGCCCGCGGCGGCCATTTGCCGGCAGGCCTCGCGGGCCATGGTATCCATCCGCAGGTTCTGGGCGGCATTCTGCAGGCAGCGCACTTTCAGAAAGCCCTGGAGTTTCTGGACGAAGGGGCTGGGCTTCTCCGCGTCGGCCTGAAGCTGGCCCAGCCGCCACAGAAGATGGGCCTCGACCCGGGCAAAAACCGCCAGAACCGCCATCTCGGTGGGGTCCATCTTTTCCAGTTCATCCAGGGTGGCGGTGCCGAAGAGAATGCCAATCAGCAATCGCTTGGCTTCCGGGGAAAAGTTCTTTCTGGGCGGCTTCTTCGCATCAACCATCGGATCATCCTTGATCGAAGGGGATATAGGCTTCGTGGGCGGCGGTGTCCAGCACCACCTGGCCGGCGCACTCGACCCAGGCGTGGGCCCGGATGCCCCCACTGCCCTTGGCCACACCGAACCGAATCTCGGCGGGGATTTTCCGGCGCCTGAGCATGCTCATCAGCGCCGACGACTGCACCAGGCAAGTGCTGTTCCAGGGAAACCGATCGGCCAGGGCCAGGACCACGCGACCCAGGTCGGCAGCGGTCTCGCGATCACCCTCAGAGGTTTCACCAGGGCTTTTGGCCTTCTGCCCCAGGTGGGCCCGCACTTCCGACACAGCCCGCTGACGCAGGGTCAAGCGGGCCCAGATCAAGGCCACGGCCGCTTCCAGCTGGACCAGGATCATCCCTGGGTCTCGACCAGGGACCGGGACTGCAGGTCCTCGGCCAGCGCTTCCAGATCCTTCCGCAGATCGGCCTCAGGCACCTCGTACTCCTCGAGCACCCGCCCCACCAGCTCCCCGTAGGACAGCGGATTGGCCAGACACTGCCAGACAAAAGCCCCCACGCCGTCCAGGCTGTAGTACACGCCGTCGGTCTCGTGCAGGAAAATGACCTCGTCTCCCACCTCGGCCGAGACGGCCTGGGGATGGCGCTGCCAGATTGTTTGATCGTTCATGATTTCTCCAGAAAGAAAAGTCTCTATTGAAGGCTGTCGATCACCATGGTGGCCGACTCCGCCAGTCGATTGCGATCCTTGGGCCGGCGCAGGACCTCCACCGGGGCCGCTTCCAGCAACCGTGTGACCTGCCCCAGCATGGCCCGCTTGTCCAGCCCCGACACGAAGGTTTCCCCGTAGCGGGCCGCAAACAGGGACATCATGATGGCCCGGAAGGCATCGGCGCCGCCCAGAGTGACCCGGGCCAGGTCATCCCCCCCACCCAGCAAAAAGACACGACCCACCGGGGTGGGGCCGGCCAGCTGCGCATCATCCATGCGGCGGCCCACCTTGTCAAAGTCGGGATGCAGAACCTCGGTCCAGGTCCCCGCAGGAGCATCATCGACCGCATCGGGCCACAGCTTGAGCAAAGGCACGCCCGGCAACACACGCAAGGTGGTGTCGGAGGTGTCCATCACCACCACATC
>JAZBOO010000045.1:0-3492 GCA_036351155.1 Candidatus Krumholzibacteriia bacterium
AGTCTTCCTCTTTCAACCGAAGGACATCGACAGTGTCTCGAAAGATTCTGTCAGGGGAGCCCTCAAATGTTTTGGATGACTGAAAATGGCGCAAGATAGAAACAGCATCACCGCCCAAAGCTCGAGCTCGATCTTTGAGCATGGCCACCAGTTCCTGGGAATACACCTCGGAATCTGGACCAATAGCGCGTTCATACCGGACACTGAACTGGGCAATACGATCCATTGCGCAACCAACCCAGCGAGGGCATCTGTGTCCATCAAGACCAATGAATGTGATTTCGAAATCCGCCGGTCTCGGTTGGTGCTCTTGAATCGTTACCTCGGTGAGAAACTCAATGGCCAAACTGGCTTTGGCACGGGCCAGTGAAGGAAATGCCAGAGAGAGCAAAACTATGGAAGCGGCCATCAGTAAACGATTCAATATCTCTTCTCCCCTTGAAAAACTCTAGTTGAGTCGGCCTCCCATTGGGAGATATACTCCAGGAAGTCTTCTACTTGATCTGGCTTCAATACAAACCATGGCCCTGGGAGGAATTCCCCGTTTTCTCCCCTGTTCAACCCAAATAATCCTGTTTTTCCCACCTGCAGAGTAAAGTCCCTGGATTCTCCCCCTGAAGTGATGAGATTGGGTTGGTCCAGACTGGTGGAAACACCGCTGGTGGGGATTCGCACAAAGATGGTATCTCCAGCACCAACGGCCGGCTGCGAAAATTGACGGATCACCTTCTCGATCACCAAACAGACTCGATCAGTGGGATAGTACCAACCCGGCCTCCCCTCCAGCCGAGCCTCCCCTGTCAGTGCTCCTCGAGAAACCAGCCGAGCCTCACAAACCAGGGAGGTGTGATCAAAGAATCCCCTGGGGGTAAAAGCTGAGCGGCTGCCACGAGAAGGTTGTCCGGAAATCAGCACCAGGACCAGGGCCAGGAGAATAATGGCCGACCTTCGAGCCGGCATGGCTGTCAGGTGCCCGCGGCTGTTCCACTCAGAAACCAACGGAAATCAACCCCAGAAATGCCCGGTTCTTGGGCTCTCCAAAAGGATCCGCAACTTTTCGAAGCCCGAGATTGTATCTGGCACTGAGGGCCACTGGTCGCCCATTCAAGCGGGTTTCAAACCCCAGACCAAGAACTGCACCAAGATCTGGTGATCGAGTTTCTGATAGTTCCCCGCTCGTGTCACCAGCGGAATGCGTGCCTTCAGGCAACTCGATTTCAAACTTCGCATTCACTTCAAAGGAAACCGCCGGCCCCGCAATCAAAAACACCGAAGATGAGTTTGTTACCGGTTTGTTCATCTTGACCAGAACTGGGAATTCCCAGTAATCAAACTGGGTGCGAAATTTCACAATCCGGTGAGGGATCGAATATGCGCTTCGTACCGTTTGTTCCAGGTCAAAGTGCCTCTGGGAATAAACTCCCTCAAGCACCACGGCCACATTACTGGAGATGGCCCAGGAAGCATATCCCCCTATGGTCATACCGGGCGCCTGGAGCTCTTCTTGATATTCAGCATCACTGGCCCAGGATGAAACATTCACGCCTCCAACAACCCCAAATGAATCCACTGCCCATGACGGAGTCGGCAAAACAATGAGAAGGAACAGGGTTCCACCGAGAATACAAAATCTGTTCATCCAGGATCTCATTCCTTTCTGGCCTTACTCGGGCAAAACATGAACAAAAAACTCTTCCGTTATCATCGAATCGGGTCCGGAAATCCGAAAAAGCCGGAAATCAACCAGGACCACACCAAGACCAATTTCATCAAATTCAGCTGAAAAGTATGATACCCCCGGAATACCGCACCTGGACAGGGGCCGCTTCCAGGATAGAAATGGTCATAGGGTGTCATGCCTCAAGTTACCCCTATCATTGCAAAAACCCGTTGGCCGAAACCACTGAAGTTGTTGCCATCAGGAACCAGGGGGGACTCTTCGCCGTCGCTACCCCCAACCGCTATTGCCAAAGCAACCGCAAGCCAGATGAGACCCGTAGCAGTTCGGATATACTGTTGCAGACCGCTGCCGTATTCACTTGCCAAAACGCACCTCAATGGGCGCCGCCATGTCGTACTCTCCTCGAGGCCCCGTTCCGGCCACCAGGTAATAGACACCAGTCTCAATGGTGGCATCGTTCCAGATCCAGGACAAGTCGAACGTCTTGGTTTGCTGGGGCTCGAATCTCATGACGGGGGCGTTCATCGTGCATATCGGCGGTGGTGGCCAAAAAATATGACCGTTCTTGTCTCTCAGAGTGAATCCATAAGTACACCCGTTCGCGAAAGTAAGCGCTTGTACTTCCTCACTTGTGTTCGTGACGGAAAGACGGATTTGTAACTTTTCCCCGTACTCAATGACCTTGGGCTCGACATCGGCTTCAACTTGCAGCCATGAGTAACGCGGTTCCGGCAGATCCGTTATGGAGCTGGTGGAACCATCACAACTTGCCAGAATGACACCAAGCACCAGAAGACCGAATTTCATCTCTGCTCCTCCAGGAAATATGTCCCGTCAGCAATCTGCCTGTCAGGCCACCACCCTACCGATAGTAGCTTTTAACTGCGTCCCAGCTCATGGGCTCGGCAGGCACAGGACCACACGAACCAGACGGTGCCGGCTCAATTCGGACAATTTCGTGAAGGTCACCGCCGATCATGGACCCATATGTGCGGTTCCCGAACCCATCAACAATCTGCCCCACCAGATCTCCTCCCTGGTAGCCCCGGGCGGTCAACATTTCCTCGGTTGTCATGATGTCCAAGGCGGGTTCAGACCAGCAATCTTCTTCACAGGGATCTATCGACCACAGGGGCTCAATGATACTGGATGGATCGAGGCGAAGCACACCAATAATCCATTGAAGTCATCGATACTATAGGAGATGGGCTCTTCGGGTATATAATCGGTGTCTTCGCATAAACCGATGGTTGCTCGCTTGAAGACAAACCCTGTCGCGCCCCCCAGGCAGACCCTGCCGGTCAGGCAAGACAGGACCAGCAAGGCTATCGCTAGCAACTTCCGATTATTCCACATTTCCCGCTCCCCCTTGGCTGATGTCTTGCAGGCTGTTGTCATATTGATCAGTCTGGAAGCACCTCCACCTGCCAGACGTTACCGCCCCACGCAAGCTCTTCGGTCCAGGCCCCCGCCCCATCACGCGCCATCGCGGCGAAAAGGTAACGTCCGCCCACGTGCTCCGGGCCCAGGCTCAAGGCGGGCTGGATCTGGGACTGCGGATCATATTCCTGCCAGTCGCTCCACAATGCTTCGTCCACTGCCGACAGTGGATCGAGCAGCTCGTACTCCGCCTGGGTCAAGCAGGCGTCAACGCCCAGGTCGGACAGGCTCACCAGCAGGTTGCGGACCTCCAGCAGGGCATCCGCCGGGCTGTCGGAATCGGACGCGGTCCAGGTGAAGGAGACGGGCAAGGGAAGCTCGAGGCAACCATCGGGCATCGGGTCATCCGAGGACGAAACCGTCACCTGGAC
>JAZBOO010000046.1:0-2878 GCA_036351155.1 Candidatus Krumholzibacteriia bacterium
GCCCAGTACGGCCAGAGCTGTACCCTGTGCCACACCAACCCCACCGGTGGCGGCCTGCGCACCGAGTATGCCTCTCAGTACCTCATTCCCGAGGAAATAGCCGGCCAGGGGTGGACCGAGATGGAAGCAAGCCCGCGGATTTCGCCCAGCATTCTGCTGGGCGCCGATCTGCGCACTCTCGTCTACCAGAAGGAAGAGGGTTCGGGATCCACCCTGGCCATGCAGGGTGACATCTACCTGGACCTCACCCTGAGTCCCCACTATTCCGCGACCATCGAACAGACTCTGGATGGAGCCGGTGAGGTGTACGGCACCATCCGAGGCGGTCCCCTGGACGGGTACCTGAAGGCCGGGCGCATGGCTCCCGACTTTGGCTGGAAGTTCGCCGATCACCAGATGTTCAACCGGCGCTACCTGCTGGAACCGGGTGGCACGAATAACCCGGGCGCATTGCTGGGTTCGGGGCTCGAGGTGGGAATATCGCCCGGCATGATCACCGTGACAGCCGCCGCTCTGGGCCGCGGGCAAGAGCATGGCGAGGACTTCGCCGCCCGGGCCTTGGTTCAGCACAGCCTGGGCCCGGTCAATCTGGGTCTGGGCGGCTCCGTGTTGCGGCGGCAGTTCCTGGCCGATCGGCGTCGGGCCACCGGCACCTTCTGGTACCTGGGCTGGGGACGCGTGACCTGGCTTGGCGAGTGGGACGAAACCCGGCAGGAAGGACGCCTGGGCAAGCTAGTCAGCCAGGAAGTGGTGACCACCGTGCGCCGCGGGCTGGACCTGCGCTTGACCTACAACTACCAGGACCCAGACCGCGCCCTGAAGAACGGCACCCGCGAAAAGTTCGGAGCCGGCCTGGCCTGCATGCCGCGCCCTTACTTCTCAATTCTGGCCATGGCCAACTACTGGAAAACCGACCCGGGGCCGTTGATCGCCGAAGACGGCCACCATGAAGGCCAGGTTGTGATCCACTTTTTCTACTAGGAGAATCCCATGTTTCGACTGCTCGCCCTGTTGACAATGATCGCGGCCTTCGACGCCGGCCCCGCTGCGGCGGCAAAGTTCGAGATCACTCCGGATAGCGGATCCGAGGTCGTCTTCACCTCCAAGGCCCCCATGGAAACCTTCACCGGAAAAACCCGGCAGGTCAGTGGCTGGGTCGATTTCGACCCCACCCAGCTGGAGGGGCCCCTGCAACTGGAAATTCAGGTCCAGCTCGCCGATTTCGACACCGGAATGAAAAAACGGAATCAGCACATGCGCGACAATCACCTGGAGACCGACCAGTATCCGGTGGCCACCTTTCGCGGCACCTCGGTCCTGGCGGCCAAGCCCTCCTCGTTGCCCACCAGCGGGTCGTCCACGCTGACCGTCCATGGCCAGCTGGATCTGCACGGGGTGAGCCAGCCGCGGGATATCGAACTACAGGTGGGGCGCGATGCTGCGGGCGACTTGACCGTCACCGGGGAATTCACCGTGGCCTTGAGTGCCCACGCCATCGAACGCCCCAAGTTCCTGGTGATGAAGCTGGCCGATGAGCAACTGGTGAACATTGACCTGACCCTTCAGCCTGTCGCCAAGGAGGGGCCATGATACGGCGCGCTTTCCTGGTTTTTACCCTGCCGATGGCCCTCCTGGCCGGCTGCAGCGACGAAGGCCAGAGCCCCGTGGTGCCAGGCCCTGGAACCGAAGCCGTTTCCTTTGCCCAGCAAATCCAGCCCATTTTCGACGCCTCGTGCGTGGGCTGCCATGGACTCGGCGGCAACGCCGGACTGGATCTGCGCCCCGGATTCAGCCACGCCAACCTGGTGGGTGTGGCGGCTCAAGCCTCGTCCGGCACTCTGGTGGCGCCGAGTAACAGCGGGGCGTCGGTACTGCTTAATCGATTGATCGGAAATGGTTTAGGCCTGATGCCCCCGAGTGGTGCTCTCGGCCCCTCAACCCTGGATCTGGTGACCCAGTGGATTGATGAAGGTGCCCCGGACAATTAGCCATAAAATCATACCTTTTTCATCGTATTTCGTGTATGATGACGATCAAACCTGAAAAATCTTCTCTTCTGGAGGGACAAGATGATGCCACAGAAAAAAATCTCCGTCATGATCGTGACCGCCCTGTTCCTGCTGCCCACGCTGGCTCTGGCCTTCTCCGGCGGCCCGCCCAACGGACGCACCGGCGCCCCCGGTGAAACCACCTGCACCGCCTGCCACAGCACCTTTCCTCTGAACAGCGGCACCGGCTCCCTGAACGTGACCGACCTGAGCAACTGGCAGCCTGGCCAGGAATACGACGTGACGGTGACCCTGGACGATCCCGATGCCTCCCGCTGGGGCTTCAGCTTCACCATCCTGAACGAGGCCGGCGACAGCGTGGGCACTCTGCAGAGCCTGGACGCCAATACCCAGACCTCAAGCAGCGGAACCCGCGACTACGCCAAGCAAACCTCCAACGGCACCCAGTCGGGCACCACCGACCAGGCCAGCTGGACCATGCGCTGGACCGCTCCTGCCGCCGGGACCGGAAACGTCACCATGTACATGGCCGGCAACGCCGCCAACGGCAACGGCAGCACCTCGGGCGATCGCATCTACGCCGATTCCTTCAGCTGGGCCGAAGGCACCGCCTCGCCCGCGCCGATGCCCATCCTGGCCGGTGCTGAGCTGGGCGCCAACTATCCCAACCCGTTCAACCCCCGCACCACTCTGGTGTTCGAGCTGGCCCGCTCCCAGGAAGTGCAGCTGGCCATCTACTCGGTGGACGGCCGCCTGGTCAAGCAGCTGGTCAACGGTTACCGCGCTGAAGGTCGCCATGAAATGGCCTGGGATGGACTGGATCAGTCGGGCCGTGCGGTTCCCTCGGGTACCTATCTGTACCGTCTGAA
>JAZBOO010000047.1:0-7288 GCA_036351155.1 Candidatus Krumholzibacteriia bacterium
CCGCCCAGAACCGCAAGATCTACACCAACCACGGCGCCGTGCTGCCCCAGTTCGGGGTCAGCTTTGCCGAGCTCAAGAAGCTGCACAAGAGCATCGGAACCGATCAAGACCTGGCCGAAGGGCTGTGGCAGAGCGGCCATCATGACGCGCGCATCCTGGCCTGCATGGTCGCCGACGCTGCCGCCATGACCAGCCGCCAGTTCGATGCCTGGGCCCGGGATCTTGGTGACTACATCATCTGCGATGCTCTGGCCAAGGTGGTGTCCGGTTCTCCCCTGGCCGCTCGCAAGGCCGCCGTCTGGAGAGACCGCAAGAGCGAGTTCGTGGCGGCCCTGGGCTGGAACGTGACCGGCCTGCTGGCCTTCGATCCGGAATCGGACCTGACCGACGAACAGGCAGTCCAGCTGATCGACCAGATCGCCCGCGAAATCCACGACCGGCCCAACCGCACGCGCCACAGCATGAACCAGGCCCTCATCTGCCTGGGGGTGCGCAGCCCCCGCCTGCACCGGAAGGCCGTGGCGGCGGCCAGGAAAATCGGCAAGGTCCATGTGGACCATGGGGCCACCAGTTGCCAGACTCCCGAGGCCATCAGCTACATGGAAAAAACCCTGGCCCACAGGACCAAGCAGGCCCAGAAAGCCCAGAAGACCGGAAAGGCAAAACGATGAGGCGAGACGAGCTGCTCAGCCGCGATCCCGCTCTGTTCGACGAGCTGGCTGCCGAGTGCGTGGAAGGTTACCTGTCCCTGGTCACCGGAGGCGGCTACCCCCGGGCTCTGGCCGTGAACTTTGCCGCCGTCGAGGGGACCATCTTTTTTCACGGGGCCCTGGCCGGGGAAAAGTTCGATCTTCTCGGAGCCGGCCCCATGGTGGGATTCAGCATGGTGCAGCCGTTGAGCGTCATTCCCTCGACCTGGTTTGCCAGGGAATTCGCCTGTCCGGCCACCCAGCTTTTTCGATCGGTGGAAATCAAGGGGCGATGCCGGCCGGTGGATGACCCCGATGTGAAAGCCCGTGGGCTGGAGGCCCTGATGCGGAAGTACCAGCCCGAGGGCGGTTACCGCACCATCACCGCGGACGATCCCATGTACATCAAGCCGCTGGAACAGGTGGGCGTTTTTCAGGTCACGCCGGATTCCTGGACAGGCAAGGTGAAGGTGCTGCAGGGGAAGAATGAAACTGGCACCGAGAAGATCATGACCAGGCTTGAAGAGCGGGGCACCGCACTGGACCTCCAGACGGTGGAGATGATTCGCAAGTATCGAGGGCAATAAAACGGGGCTTCCGAAGAAGCCCCCGATCCATCTGCTCAACCGAACCGATCCTAGAAAAAGTATCCCAGGTTGACGCTCAGAGTGTTGGCGTCGCTGATCACGTTGAAGCGGCCCTCGAGGGTCATGCCCGGCTTCACGTGGTAACCGGCGCCCAGGGTCAGGCCGAACTCGGTGCTGGTGTCAGAGGCCGAGCCATCGAATCCCGGGAAAAGCTCACCGTAATCGACCGAGATCTTGGCCAGGGCAATGCCCAGACCACCCAGCAGGTACATCTCGGAATCCTTCATGTTGTACTGGGCCAGGGCGGTGATGGGGATCAGGCTGGCCGACACGTCGGCATCCAGGATATCCTCGGTGGTGAAATAGATGTAGGAAACCTCGCCACGAAAGCTGAGCTCGGGCGTGTGAGGCACCAGCATACCCACGCCGGCGCCGATGCCTAAGTTGGCAAAGTCACCGAAGTTGCCCATGGGCAGGGCCACGATACCCTGGCCATACCATTCCTTCTGGTCAAAATCCAGGGCGGCGGCGGGAAGGGCAACGATGACAGACATGAGAGCCGTGATCAAAAGCATGCGCTTGAACATGAACAATCTCCTTCGAAGTTTCAACAGGGGTAACCGGGTCAAAAACAAAAGGCCTCATGAAAGCCTTCTTCGTATGTTTTTTGTTCGGTCAGATCAGCGCACAGTTTAGGAGATTCCCAGGAACAGGCAACCTCTTAATTGTTTCTGGACAATCACTTGCACCTACAGGAAACCCTTACAGAAAACCACAGGGACCACCCGAGGATGGTCCCTGTTAAGGTCACTTGATCTCTGGCTTGAACTACTCGGCGGTAGCTGATCCCGGAGCGGGCCGGCTCTTCAGCTCACGGTCCATCATGAACAGACCGGTGCCGGTGTTGCCCATCATTTCCAGCTTCTTGAGGATATCCTCCACGGAAGATTCCTCCTCGACCTGCTCGGTCACATACCACTGCATGAGGTTGTTGGTGGCATGGTCCTTTTCCGCGATGGCCAGATCGGTCAGGGCGTTGATACTCTTGGTCATGTACTTCTCGTGCTCCAGGCTGGCCTCGAAGGCGGCGACGGGCCCGTCCCACTCCTTGGCCGGCGCCGCGACAGCGGCCAGTTCCACGCGCGCACCGCGCTCGATCATGTAGTCGAAAATCTTCATGCCGTGTTCCCACTCTTCCTGAGCCTGCATGCGCATCCAGTGGGCACAGCCATCGAGGTTCTGATCCTCGAGATAGGCCGCCATGGCCAGGTAAAGATAGCTGGAATAGTACTCTTCGTTGATCTGCTTGTTCAACGCTGCGGTGAGTTTGGGGCTCAGCATGTTTTCTTCCTCCGGTTGAAGCACTGGAATCATTGCACGCACCCAATTTAATAGCACCAGGGGGGTCTATGCCAGCCCCATTTCGGGATTTGCCAAATCCGCATCTTCGGCTATCATGTGGCCCTGAATCCGGTTTAAAGCCTGAAACCCTGATTATCCCCATGTCATGGCACAATGGGGCTCATCAGGGGTTTGCCTTGAATAGCCAACAACCTCTTCAACCAAAGGATTTCGGCCATGCCGAAGAAGGAAATCGCGAAATTCTCGATTTCCCACCTGCAAATTCTCGATGAGAAGGCGAAGGTGGACACGAAGCTAGAACCCGACCTGTCGGAAGAATACCTGGTCAACATGTACCGCTGGATGCGGCTGGCCCGCGAGCTGGACGAGCGGATGCTCAAGCTGCAGCGCCAGGGACGCCTGGGGACCTTCCCGCCCAACACCGGCCAGGAAGCCATCAGCATACCCGCCGCGCTGGCCATGCAGGACAACGACTGGTTCCTCGGGGCATTTCGCGAACTGGGTGGCCGTCTGGTGCGAGGCGAGCCCTTGACCTCGACCCTTCATTATTACAACGGCTGGGAAGAGGGCAACATCCTGCCCATGGACAACCCCCGCATGACTCCCACCAGCGTGGTGATCGGCTGTCAGATCCAGCACGCGGCGGGCACCGCCTACGCCAGCCGGTACAAGGGTGAAGATGCGGCCACCGTGTGCTTCATCGGCGATGGCGGCACCAGCGAGGGCGACTTCTACGAGGGCTTGAACTTCGCCGCCGTGTGGAAGGCCCCCGTGGTCTACATCTGCCAGAACAATCAGTGGGCCATCTCGGTGCCCCGGGAGGTCCAGACCATCACGGAGACCATTGCCCAGAAGGGAATTGCCGCCGGCATGCCCTGCCTGCAGGTCGATGGCAACGACCCCCTGGCTGTGCACGTCGCGGTGACCGAAGCGCTGGAAAGGGCGCGCAAGGGCGAGGGCCCCACCTTCATCGAGGCCGTGACCTACCGCCTGATGATGCACACCACCGCCGACGACCCCAAGAAATACCGCAGCGAAGCCGAAGAAAAAGATGCCTGGACCCGCGAGCCCATGATTCGCACCAAGCAGTATCTGATCAACAAGGGATACTGGGACGAGGCCAAGGAAGAGGCCCTGCTGGCCGAGGTGAAGGCCCAGGTGGAGGATGCCGTGAAGGAATTTGAAACGCCCCATGGCTGGAAGGAAGACGAGCCCTTCCGCCACGTCTATGGCACCGAGCACCCCTACATCACCGAGCAGCACCAGGAGTTCCTGCGGGAAATCCAGGCCGATCTCGCCAAGGAGGCCGACCATGGCTAAGCTCAACATGGTGCAGGCCATCAACATGGCCCTGAAGCAGGAAATGGCCAAGGACAACCGCGTGATCGTCCTGGGCGAAGATGTGGCCCAGGACGGCGGCGTGTTCCGTCTGACCGACGGCCTGCTGGATGATTTCGGGAAGGAGCGGGTCATCGACACGCCTCTGGCCGAAAGCGGCATCATCGGCACCAGCATCGGCATGGCCATGGCCGGCCTGCGCCCTGTGTGCGAGATGCAATTCAGCGGTTTCAGCTACCTGATGATGGGCCAGTTCGAGGCCCACGCCACCCGCATGCGGTCGCGCACCCACGGCCAGATTACCCTGCCCCTGGTGGTGCGCATGCCCTACGGTGGTGGGGTCCGCGCCCTGGAACACCACAGTGAAAGCCGCGAGGCCACCTACGCCCATCTGCCCGGTTCGAAGGTCATCACCCCCAGTTCGCCGCGCAATGCGCGGGCCTTGCTGATTGCGGCGATCCGCGATCCTGATCCGGTGGTGTTCATGGAACCCAAGCACTCGTACCGCGCCTTCCGCGAGGAGGTGCCCGAGGAAGAAGAGGTCATGCCCATCGGCGTGGCCCAGGTGGTCCAGGAAGGCACCGACCTGACCCTGGTCAGCTGGGGCGCCATGATGCGTCCGGCCCTCAAGGCTGCGGCCGAGGTCGAGAAGAAACGCGGGACCAGCATCGAGATCATCGATATGCTGACCATCAGTCCCCTCGATGGCGACACCGTATGTCGGTCGGTCCAGAAAACGGGCCGCTGCGTGATCGTACAGGAGGCCCCGCGCAGCTATGGCGTGTCCAGTGAGATCACCGCGCGCATCAACGACAAGTCGCTCATGTATCTGGAGGCTCCGGTCAAGCGTCTGACCGGTTACGACGTGGTCACCCCCTACTTCGGCCGCGAGAAGAACTATATTCCGTCGGCGAGTCGGGTTGTCCGGGGCATCGAGGAAACCCTCGACTTCTAGAAAGGGTCATCGTGTTTGAATTCATTCTGCCCGATCTGGGTGAAGGCATCGCCGAAGGAGAAATCCTGAAGTGGTACGTGGAAGAGGGCGGTCCCATCGTCGAGGATGAGCCGCTGGTGGATGTGGAAACCGACAAGGCCGCCGTCACCATTCCCAGCCCCCGCGGCGGCACGATTGCCGCCCTCAAGGGCAAGGTCGGAGACATTGTCAACGTGGGCGATGTGGTGGTGGTGATCGACGACGGCACCGGTGAATCCGCGGCCGAGGACAAGGCCGCTGCCGAGACCTTTGCCCAGCCCGACGCTCCTGAAGTGACCGTGCCTGAAGCCGTGGCCCCCGCTGCCATGCCCGGTGTTCGCCGCCCGGTGCCCGCCGCTCCGGCCACGCGCCGGTTGGCTCGTAAACTCAAGGTGGACATCAACCTGGTCACCCCCAGCGGCCCCGGCGGCCGGGTGACCCCCGAAGACGTGCACCGCTTTGCCGACCAGGGCGCCACCCCGGTGACCGCTGCGGCCAAGACCCAGGCTGCAGATCACGTCCCGGCCAAGAAGGTGACCGACGACACGGCCTTTGCCGAGTTCGCCGCCCACGCCTCGGCCACCATTCCCTTCCTGGAACTGGAGCCGCTGCCCGACTTTTCTGCCGACGGTCCGGTGGAGATCGAACAGCTGCGCTCGATCCGGCGCAAGGTGGCCCGCAAGATGGTCACCAGCATGGCCCTGGTGCCCCACGTGGCCCACATGGACGAGGCCGACGTGACCGAGCTGGACGCCTTCCGTGTGCGCGAGCGCGAGCGGCGGGGCGATGGGGCCGGTGGACGGCTGACCCTCCTGGCCTTCGTCATGAAGGCCGTGACGGCGGGACTGCGCACCACCCCGGCGTTCAATGCCAGCCTGGATCCCTTCAAGGAAGAGATCATCTACAAGAAGTACTACAACATCGGGTTTGCGGCCGACACCGGCCGGGGCCTGGTGGTGCCGGTGATCAACGACACCGACCGCAAGAGCATTGTCCAGCTTGCCGACGAGGTTTACGAGAAGGCCGTGGCCGCTCGAGAAGGACGGTTGCCGCCCGAGAACATGCGGGGTGGCACCTTCACCATCACCAACATCGGTCCCCTGGGGGGCACCGCGCTGATGCCCACGATCAACTACCCCGAGGTGGCCATCCTGGCCATGGGCAAGGTGCAGGAAAAGCCGGTGGTGCGCGATGGCGAGATCGTCATCCGCAAGATGCTGCCGCTGACCCTGGCCTTCGACCACCGCATTGCCGACGGCGCCGACGCCGCCCGCTTCGTGGCCGAGCTGGTACGCCAGCTGAGCGATCCCAACCTGCTCTTGCTCGAAACCTAGAAGGAGACCCGACATGGTCATGGGAAGTTTGCGGGAAGAAACCGAGGTCGTGGTCATCGGAAGCGGCCCCGGCGGTTACGTGGCCGCCCTGCGCCTGGCTGACCTGGGCAAGAACGTGCTGCTGGTCGAGAAGCGCGATCGCCCCGGCGGCACCTGCCTGCTGGAAGGGTGTATCCCCTCGAAGAGCCTGATCCATGCCGTGGAAATCAAGGAATCGGCCCTGGACGCCGAGGCCTTCGGCATGAAGTTCACCGGCATGGAAATCGATCCCGACCGGCTGCGCAAGTGGACCGACGATATCGTGCAGGGCCTGTCCGACGGCATCAAGGGTCTGCTCAAGCGCCGCGGCGTCACCGTGGTCGAAGGCCACGCCCGCTTCACCAGCCCCACCAGCCTGTCCCTCGAGGGCGGCGAGGTCAGCGGCATCGATTTCGAGCAGGCCATCATCGCCACCGGCAGCAGCTTGAACCGCTTGCCCGAGGGCATTGTCCAGAGCGTGTGGTCCAGCGCCGACGCCCTGCGGCTGCCCAGCATTCCCGGCAGCTTGCTGGTGGTGGGCGGCGGTTACATCGGCCTGGAAATGGGCCTGGTGTACCAGGGTCTGGGCAGCGAGGTCTCGGTGGTCGAGTTCTCGCCCCGGCTGTTGATGGGTGCCGATTTCGACCTGGTCGACGTGATGGTCAAGCAGGTTTCCGAGCGCCTGAACGAGATCATGACCGACAGCAAGGTTTTGAACATTGCCGAGAAGGACGGCGGCTTCGAGGTCCAGATTGACCACGAGGGCAAGACCGTGACCAAGCACTACGATCAGGTGCTCGTGGCCATCGGGCGTCGGCCCAACACCGACGACATCGGCCTGGAGAACACCCAGGTCAAGACCGATGACCACGGGTTCATCATCACCGATGATTTCTGCCGCACCGCCGAGTCCAACATCTTCGCCATCGGAGACGCCGCGCAGGGCCCCATGCTGGCCCACAAGGCCAGCCGCGAGGGCAAGGTGGC
>JAZBOO010000048.1:0-27458 GCA_036351155.1 Candidatus Krumholzibacteriia bacterium
AGTCCGGTGCTCTGACCAGGAGGATTTCATGATGAAGAAGGCAGTCACAGTGATGGCCATGCTGGCCCTGGGTTTGATGATGGCCGGCGGTGCGCAGGCCCAGTCCGACGATTGCGACCAGATCCCCAACGCCATGCAGCTGCGGACCCACAATTTTGAAGATGCCAACGGCCTCGACGGCAACGGGGGCATCCACCGTCACGGCGGCGACTTCGTGGGTGAAGGTGGGCCGCATGGTCCCCTGGGCACCGGCCCCGACGATGAGCTGCTCAAGTTCCTGGGCATGGATGAAATGATCATGCTGCAGAACGGCATGCTGTTTGGCTTCATGTCGGTGTACCACTACGGCCCGGGCGAGTCCCAGGTCGGAGTCGAAGATCCCGGCCACTTCGGTCCCAACACCAGTGGTGAAGGGTACGGGGCTGCGGGCGAGAACCAGAACGCGATGAACCAGCCGCGTTCCGGTCGCCGCTAAACCCCCGCCCAACGCAAGAGCAGGGTCTCTGGCCCTGCTCTTTTTTTGTGACATCTGTCTGTGTGTTTTTTCTCCACAAGTCTATACTGGAAACCCAACGTGATTCCCTTCCAAGGAGATGCCCATGGGTCGCTGGACTGTCGACAACATTCCCGATCAAACAGGTCGCCTGGCCCTGGTCACCGGCGCCAACACCGGCATCGGTTTCGAGACGGCCCGAGCTCTGGCCCTCAAGGGGGCCCGGGTGGTGCTGGCCTGTCGGAGTCTGGAAAAAGGGCAACAGGCGGTGCAGCGTATTGAGGCAGAATCACCGACCGGTGAGGTCGCGGCAGAGCAGCTCGACCTGGCGGATCTGTCCAGCATCGAATCTTTTGCCGCCAGGTTTTCCGCGCAGGAAACGCAGCTCGACCTGCTCATTCTGAATGCCGGTGTGATGGTGCCGCCGGAAAGCAAGACCGCCCAGGGGTTCGAGCTGCAGTTCGGGGTGAATCACCTGGGCCATTTCGCGCTGGCCGGAAGGCTGTTGCCCTTGCTGGAGGCGACCAAGGGGGCGCGGGTCGTGGTGGTTTCCAGCACGGCCGCCAGGCGAGGGACCATGAACTTCGACGACCTCCATTTCGAGAAGCGGGACTATGCCGCCTGGCCGGCCTATGGCCAGAGCAAGCTGGCCAATCAGCTCTTCACGCTGGAGCTGCAGAGCCGTCTGGTGAAGAACGGCTCGCAGGTTCTGGTCACCGCGGCGCATCCCGGCTGGACGGCCACCGATCTGCAGCGCCATTCCCGGACGACGAGCTTTCTGAATCGGTTCTTCGGAATGCAGCCGGCGCAGGGAGCACTGCCGACACTGAGGGCAGCGGTGGATCCGGATGTGAAGGGCGGCGAGTATTTCGGGCCGGATGGGTTCCTGCAGATGCGGGGCTATCCCGAGCGCATCAACATGGTGAAGCAAACGAAGGTGCCCGGGGATGCCGCGCGGCTGTGGGAAGTCAGCGAGGAGTTGACCGGCGTAAGCTTTCGCTTGCCGCCGGTCTGAGCAGGGGTAATCTAGATTGGGAATCCAGGGTGTCCAGCACTGACGGGCAGGAATTATAGGAGAGTCGATGGTTGACCCAAGGAAACAGGTCGTTGACTAGGAAGGCCAGCGCATCGACCACAAGTCGCTACGAACGATATCGGGGAAAGCATCAGGTTTCAATGAACTGGCCAAGGACTGCGTCTGCTTCGCCAACGGGTCGGGTGGTCTGATCCTGATCGGGATCGAGGACGGTGCCACGGGGCCTCCGCCAGAGCAGAGAATCCAGGATTCCCTTCTTGGACGCATCCGCAAGCGCATCGGTGAACTGACGGTCAACGTCGATATTGCGGCGGAGATGCGCACAGATGCGAACGGCGGCGAATTCATCGCCCTGACCATTGAGAGAGCGGCGGTGGGCGTCGCCTCGACCACCGATGGGCGCTTCTTTCTGCGTGTCGGCGATGAGTGTAAACCCGTGGTCGGGGACGAGGTTCTTCGCCTGGCCAATGAACGTCCGTCGGTGCCCTGGGAAACGAGGACGGCATTGGAGGTCCGACGCACTTGCCACGATGACGCGAAGTGCAAGTACCTTTGTAATGCGCTGCGCTCATCCGACCGTGTCAAAGCCTCCGTCCGGGAGAAATCCGACGATGAACTGCTGGAACACTACGGGTTGTCCAGCGGCGATCAGCTCACGAATCTCGGCGTGCTTCTGATCGGAACGACGGCCGACCGAGCCCGTCTTGGTACCGCGCCCGTGGTGCAAGCGATCAAGTATGACGAGTTTAGTGTGAAGGTAGCCAAGCACGTCTGGGATGACTTCATTCTCTCGCCGATCGATCTTGTCGATGCGGTTTGGCAAGAAATTCCCGATTTCCGCGAGTCCTATGAACTACCAGATGGCTTGCTTCGAAGCCGCGTGCCTGCCTACGAGGAAGCAGTCGTGCGAGAACTTGTTGTCAATGCCCTTGTTCACCGACCCTATACTCAAAGCGGCGACATTTTCCTGAACCTACACCCTGATCGACTCGAGGTTGTTAACGCCGGGCGGCTACCGCTGGGCGTCACGCCGCGGAATATCCTGCATGCCAGCCGGCGTCGGAATGACGGCCTTGCACGGGTATTCCATGACCTGAAAATGATGGAGCGCGAAGGTAGCGGCTTCGACCTGATATACGACCGGTTGCTAACAAGTGGACGTCCTGTTCCCACAGTTTCCGAAGGTGTCGATTCGGTACAGGTGAGTGTCCCGCGGCGAGTGGTACACCCCGGGGTTGTCCGGTTGATGGCCAATGCCGACCAGCAGCACCAACTTACCCAGCGTGAGCGAATCGTGCTCGGTATGCTGGGGCAAACAGAGGAAATGTCGGCGACGGAATTGGCCGCAGCACTTGAACTCCCTGGTCCATCCTCACTTCGTCCGTGGATTTCCCGCCTCGAGGACCTGGGCCTTATTGGGCAGACCGGACGCACCCGTGCGACACGGTATTTTGTCGATTCTTCGCTGCTCCGTCACTCGGGGCTTGATGGCCAGACCACTCTCCAGCGTATTCATCCGCACAGGCTACGGGCACTCATCCTTGAGGATCTGGGAAGATTCCCTGATTCCGGGCGAGCAGACATCAACAGGCGCATTGGTAAAGAGATTGCCCCGAAATCAATCACACGAGCGTTGAATGACATGATTGCCAAGGGAGTGGTGGTCGCCAAGGGCGAGCGGCGCTGGCGGACCTATAAGTTGGCCAAAACTAAAGGACACGAAACATGAGGAATAGCCGATGAAGGCGGGTTTGGGCCTTTAAGTTGTTAGTTGGTGGCTGTTTATGTAAAGGACACTTTAGAGAGGGTGTCCTTGATTGTCCTTTATCGTGGAGGTCAGTAAAAAATTGACCGGCGTAAGCTTTCGCTTGCCGCCGGTCTGAGAAGGTATTTTCCAACGGGTTGGAAAAAATTACAGGGCCATCCGTAAGGAAATCTGGTCTAGATACTCCCATTGCGGGTTGGCCCTGCCATCAGCTTTGTGACAGAACCTACCCCGTCCGCTTCCGCCGCCGCCGCCGGGGTCGGGCACCTTGCGGGCCTTGCTGACCTTGCTGACCACCCTGACGAGGGGCTCCCTGACGCTGCCCGCCATTGCGGGGCTGGCGCGGCCGCAGGGGCGGCTCCTCCCCGATGGACTCGAATCCTTCAACCTGCTGACGCAAAATGGGCGCGCCGATCATGCGCTCGACCGCACGGATCCAGCCGTGGTCCTCGCCGGTCACGAAGGTCCGGGCCACTCCCGTGCATTCCGAACGCCCGGTGCGGCCGATGCGGTGGGTGTAGGCCTCGGGTGTGTTGGGCACATCGAAGTTGATCACGTGGGAGACGTTGCTCACGTCGATGCCGCGGGCGGCAATGTCGGTGGCCACCAGGATGTCGAAGCGCCGGGACCGGAATCCCTTCATGGCGCGATCCCGCTGGGCCTGGGACATGTTGCCCTGCAAACCCACGGCCCGGTGTCCGGCCTTGACCAGCTGATCGGCCAGCCGCCGCGTGCGGTGCTTGGTGCGGGTAAAGACGATGGCCGAATTGCAGTTGTCGTTCTTCAGCACGTGCTCGAGCAGGTCTCGCTTCTGGCGCTCGGCCACCGGCAACAGGGTGTGCTCGATGGTGGCGGCCGGCGATGAACTGGCCAGCTCCACCACGTGGGGATCGTGCAGAATTTCATTGGCCAGCCCGCGAATTTCCCTGGGCATGGTGGCCGAGAACAGCAGGTTCTGGCGGTGGCTCGGCAGCACGGCCATGATCTTGCGGATATCCGGCAGGAAACCCATGTCGAACATGTGATCGGCCTCGTCCAGCACCAGGGTCTCGGCGCGGGACAGGTCCAGGCGACCTTGCTGGATCAGATCCAGCACGCGGCCGGGGCAACCCACGACGATGTCGGGATCCTTGCGCAACCGCTGGATCTGCTGAAAGGCCGGCACGCCGCCGTAGATGGTCACCAGCTTCAGCGGGGTGAACTTGGCCAGGACCTTGATCTCCTCGGCAATCTGCGAAGCAAGCTCACGGGTGGGTGCCAGGACCAGGGCACTGGGGCCACGGGTGTTATCCTTGAGGATCCAGTGCAGCAGGGGCAGGGCAAACGCGGCGGTTTTGCCGGTGCCGGTCTGGGCCAGGCCCAGGACGTCGCGGCCTTCAATGCCGGCGGGAATGGTCTCGGCCTGGATGGGACGAGGAGTGGTGAACCCGGCGGCCTTGACACCGTCGAGAAGGGCTTTGGGCAGACGGAATCCGTCAAATCCTTGCGGATTTTTGATCTGGGAATTGGACATTAAAAAATAGTCTCCAGCGTGGCGCACACGCACTTGCGCATACGACAGGGCCGAGTATCTGACCCATACAACAGAGAAGGGCGAGAGGGGTTTTTGCGGGATGACCTACGGTTGTCAGAGGGAGGTCCTGTTGTCGCCGCCGTCGGAATGGTTCCGATCGTAGGGCGCCAACATAGTACCGGACAGGGTAAAGCGCCAGGGGGCATTTGGGTTGCGGTATATGCACATTGATAATGTTCAAAAGCACAATAAAAATATTCAATTATGGAAGCTCAAGCAGCAACAGTGAAGATTGATCCCCCAAAGCTCCTCCAGGCCATGCGTGCCCGAGGGTTCGACTCGGTGACGGAACTGGCCGACTCCCTCGGTCTCCACCGAAACACCGTGGGCAACTACCTGTCCGGAAAGACGGGCATGCCCCAGGCTCTGGCGCTCATCCTGGAGGCCCTGGATCTGGCGCCAGGCGAGGTGCTGTATCTGGACCGCCCATCGCGCCAGGTGCCTGGTCTCTGCCTCTCTGATCTTCTGGAGCGGTGGCAAAAGGCCCAACCCGAGGCCGCCTGGGCTCTTTTCGGGTCGCGGGCTCGTGGGACCGCCAAGCTGTATTCCGATTACGATGTCGGGGTATATCAGGATCCGGGGCTGAGCTATACCGCCTACTCCCGGCTGCTGGATCTGGCCGCCCAGTGGAATGAGAGCCAGCTCACCACGGTGCAACTGGTGGATCTGGGTCGGGCAGACGAGTCTTTTCTTCACCGGATCGGGCCCGATCTGGTACTCTTGGGCGGTTCCACGGCGGCTTGGTGTGCTCTGTTGAGAAAGGCCGGTCTACATCTTCATGAATGATGACAAGCTGATTTCCGCCGCCAACTTGCTCTTTGCCGCCTGGGACGAAGTTCAGGAGTTTCTCAAAACTCCCTGATCTGCTCCCCCTCCTCCCCATTCAGCGCAGAATTTGACAATGAATGATGATTTCCATCAAATCTCTCAATCCTTCCTGCCTCCAGTAACGCCAATCAAGGAAATCATTTAGTCAATTTTTGGCAAAATTGCCAATCCCCAGAAAACTCCTGTTATTTTCTTGACATATATTGTTTTAAATAAAACATTTCATTCAGGGATAATCCCGCCTTTCCGTTCGACCATTGAGCATTGGGTCACCAGCCCATCCCCAAGGGGTGTCACATGGTTCAATTCTTCCTCGAAAGCGATCGCATCGCCGAATTTGTCGCGCATCTGAAGGGCCACAAGCCCGTCTTTGCGCCCCACCTCAAGGGAGACAAGTCGTACGCCTTCTCCCTGGTTGAGGATCCCGCCGGGGTGGTCCTGGACTACAACCGGACCATGCATTCGGTGAAAAAGTACTTCATGCCGCCGCGCGAGAAGCTGCTGACCTTCGACTTGACGGAGAACAGCTGTGAAGGCGGCCAGGTGGAACCTGTGAACGCCATTTTTCTGGGTGTGCACTCGTACGATCTGGCGGCGGTCCATCGCCTGGACCACAACTTCGCCGAAGGCCAGGCCGAGAAGAACTATCTGACCCGGCGCCAGGGCGCGGTGTTCATCGGCGTGAGCTACGAGCCCGACCAGTACCACTTCTCGGGCAGCGTGGGCATCGACCCTCAGGACACCAGGGGATTCGACATCTTCCTGACCAAGCTGCTGGACGGCTACGTGCTGGAAGTGCTGACTCCCGAGGGTGAAAAACTGATGCAGGGCCTGGACCTGCCCGCACACGAGACCGGCAAGCCGGCGCGCGGACATTTCCAGCAGCACATCTACGTGCCCCAGACCAAGCTGAACACGGTCATGGCGGCCGGTTACGACAATGAGATCTGGGAACAAACGGCCAAGAAGTGCGTGGGTTGCGGCACCTGCAATGTGGTGTGCCCCACCTGCTACTGCTTCAACGTCGAGGAAAACGTGGACATTTCGGCCACCAAGGGCGATCGCCAGCGCAGCTGGGACGGCTGCATGCTGCGGGACTTCAGCGCCGTGGCCGGAGGCGAAGTTTTCCGCGAGGGTCTGGCCGATCGCCAGCGGCACCGGGTGTTCAGGAAGTTCAAGTACCTGAGCGACACCACGGGCAAGCCCTGGTGCGTGGGCTGCGGCCGATGCACCGCTTATTGCACCGCTGACATCAGCATCGTCAGCATCGTCAATCACCTGGTGGCCGACTACGAAAAAACCGTGGTGGCCCCCATTTAATGGGAGACGGGGAGATACAGTCATGACCAATCAGTTCTCCAGTGATACCGCCCCCATCGAATTGAAGGACCTGTACCTTCCGGTGATGGCGGAGATCACAGATATCAAGAAGATGACCGAGCTGGAAACCCTGTACACCGTGCAGCTGCCCGACGGCGCCGAGCTGGGCCACAAGCCCGGCCAGTTCGTCGAGGTGAGCATGTTCGGCATCGGCGAGGCGCCGTTCAGCATCTCATCGTCCCCCACGCAGCGTGGTGTGTTCGAGCTGGGTATCCGCAAGGTGGGCATGTTGACCGACGTGATGTCCCGCTACCAGGTGGGCCACAAGCTGGGCATCCGCGGCCCCTTCGGCAACGGCATCGACGTGGAAAAGTTCAAGGGCAAGGACGTGCTGATCGTCGCCGGCGGCATCGGGCTGGTGCCCATGCGCTCGATGATCAACTACGTCATCGACAACAGGGATGATTTCGGCCGCCTGATCATCTGCTACGGCAGCCGCAGCGACAAGGAACTCCTGTTTGTCGACGAGCTGAAACAGTGGACCGACGATCCGCGCATCGAGTACCACGTGACCGTGGACCACGGATCGCCGGAATGGACCGGCAAGACCGGGGTGATCACCACCCTGATCCCTACCCTGGACCTGGATCTGCCCAACACCGTGACCTGCGTGTGCGGCCCGCCGGTGATGTACCGGTTCGTGCTGCTGGCGCTGAAATCGAAGGGACTGCCCGAGGGCAACATCTACATGTCCCTGGAACGGCGCATGAAATGCGGCGTGGGCAAATGCGGCCACTGCCAGATCAACCATACTTACGTTTGCCAGGACGGTCCGGTGTACCACTATCCTGACATCAAAGCCCTGCAGGAGGCTCTGTGATGGCCCAGAAACCCCGCGTTGCGATTTTCGATTTCACAGGCTGTGAGGGCTGCGAGCTCAACCAGCTGAACTTCGAGGATCAGCTGCTGGACATCCTGGCCCACGTGGACATCGTGGAATGGCGCGAAGCCATGGATGACCGGGCTGAAGAGTACGACATCGCCTTTGTCGAAGGTTCGCTGTCCACGCCCGACTGCATCAAGCGCATCAACGAGGTGCGCCGCAAGGCCAAGGTCCTGGTGGCCCTGGGTGCCTGCGCGGTTCAGGGCGGCATCAACGGCGTCAAGAACACCCACCCCATCGAAGAGGTGCGGGAAGAGGTTTACGGCGACGACAAGTACCTGTTCCCCACACTGCCCGCGTTGCCGATCTCGGCGGCGGTCAAGGTGGACTACAACGTGCGCGGCTGCCCCATGACCCAGATCGAATTCCTGAAGGTGTTCACCGCCCTGGTCATGGGCAAGGAGCCCATCGAACCCACCCAGTCGGTCTGCGTGGAGTGCAAGCTCAACGAAAACGAGTGCGTGTACAGCAAGGGCATGATCTGTCTGGGACCCGTGACGCGCGCCGGCTGCAACGCGCACTGCACCAACGTGGGCCAGTACTGCACCGGTTGCCGCGGTCTGGTGCCCGAGCCGAACCTGGCGGGCATGAGGGAAATCCTCGTGGAACACGGACTGTCGGTGGACGAGGCCTGGAAGCGCCTGCAACTGTACAATGCCAACGAGCTGGAGGGTCTGTCGCTATGAGCATGAACCTGGATATCAATGTCAAGCACCTGACCCGGGTGGAAGGCCATGGCAACATCGTGGTCAACATGAAGGAAGGCGTGCTGGAGAAGGCCGAGCTGGCCATCGTCGAGGCACCGCGCTACTTCGAGGCCATGTTGAAAGGGCGCAGCTTCCACGAGGCGGCCATCATCACCTCGCGGATCTGCGGAATCTGCAGCCTGGGCCACCAGATGTGCTCGCTGCAGGCCACCGAGGCGGCCCTGGGGCTGGAGATCAGCAAGCAGACCCGTCTGCTGCGCAAGCTGCTGACCCACGGGGCCACCCTGCAGAGCAACGTGCTGCACGCCTACTTCCTGGCGGCACCCGATCTGCTGGGCGTGGGATCCGTATTCCCGCTGGTGGGCTCGCATCCTGACGTGGTGTTGCGGGCCCTGCGCATGAAGCGGCTGGCCAACGACATCGGCGATGTGGTCAGCGGCCGGGCCGTGCATCCCATCACCCCGGTGCCGGGCGGCTTCACGCGCATTCCCACCGAGAAGGAACTGCTGGGCCTGAAGACCAAGCTGGTCGAGGAGATGGTGCCCGACTTCCTGGCCACGGTGGAAACCCTGAAGGCGCTGGCCGGAGCCATCCCCAGCTTCACGCGGGAGACCGAGTTCATCAGCCTGCGCCGCGATGACGAGTATGCTCTGTACGATGGCGACATCTGCAGCAGCGACACCGGGACCATCGGCATCGAAGAGTACCGCAAGATGACCAACGAGTTCGTGGTGTCCCACAGCACCAGCAAGCACTGCAAGGCCAACCGCAGCAGTTACATGGTGGGGGCCCTGGCGCGCTGGAACAACAACCACGACAAGCTGAACGATGCGGCGCTGAACGCGGCCAAGGAGCTGGGGCTGGAGCCCGGTTGCTGCAACCCGTACATGAACACCATCGCGCAGGTGGTCGAGGCGGGGTACTGCGCCCTGGACAGCGTGGCCATCATCGATGAGCTGCTGAGCGACGGCCTGAAGAACGAGAAAGCCAACCAGGAGCCGACCAGGTTCGGCACGGGTGTGGGGTCGACCGAGGTGCCCCGTGGCATTCTGTACCACGAGTACACCTACGATCGCCAGGCGCGCATCGTGAAGGCCAACTGCATCATTCCCACGGGCCAGAATCTCGCGAACATCGACGACGACATGAAGAAGCTGGTGCCGGAGATCATCGAGGAGTCCAAGGAAGACATCACCCTGAAGCTGGAGATGCTGGTGCGGGCGTATGATCCGTGCATCAGCTGCTCGGTGCACATGCTGGACGTGGACTTTGTCGAATAGGTGGCAGGTGTCATGAAGATCATGGCGGTAGGCAACTCGTTTTACGGTGACGACGGGGTCGGGGCGGCCGTTCTGGAACAGATCAGGAAGGCCGATGTCTTCCCCGGGGCCGACCTGTTCGACGCCCACACGGACGCCCTGTCCCTGCTCGATCACCTGTCGCCGGGTGAGGCCAACGTGATCATCGACGCGGCCGAGATGGGGCTGCCTCCCGGCGAGGTGGCCTGGTTCCGGCCCGAGGACGTGAAGCTGAAGATCAACTCGGACCATCTTTCCATGCATGGGTTCGGACTGGCCGAGACCTTCGCCATGGCCGAGCAACTGGGTCAGATGCCCGAGGAAACCTTGATCGTCGGGGTTCAACCCCTCAGAATAGAAATCAATACGGGGCTGAGCGATGCCGTGGCGGCCGCGGTGCCCCGGGTCATTTCCATCATACAAGCGGAGGTAGGGTCTGATGACGAAAAAGACCATCCTGGTCATTGACGATGACATCGATCTGGTGGAGATCATCAGGGTGACCCTGGAGAACGAGGGCTACGAGGTGATCGATGCCCAGAACGGTGACCGCGGCAAGGCCATGGCCCGGGAAAACAACCCCGACCTGATTCTGCTGGACGTGATGATGGGCAAGGTTGACGAGGGTTTCCAGGTGGCGTATGAGTTGCGGGGCGACGAGAAGACCAAGGGAATTCCCATCCTGATGCTGACCGCCGTGGTCGACCAGACCGGTTTCGACTTCGACCCCAGCAAGGACAAGGACTTCCTGCCCGTGGACGAGTTCATGGAGAAGCCCATCAGCCCGCGCAAGCTGGTGGACATGGTCAGGAAGCATTTGCCCACGAGCGTGTAACCGCAGCCAGGGAGGGGGCAGGGGACTTTGCTGAAACCACAGGAGCCCATCCCGCCGGATTCGTCGCATTTCGTCTCGGCGGAATCTCTCCGGTTGCGGCTGGACTGGTTCAACAAGCTGCGCTGGGGTGCTGTGCTGGGCATCCTGCTGGCCATGCTGGTGTCCGGTGTTCTGCTCCGATACGCCTTGCCCATGAGACCCCTGCTGATCACGGTGGGGGTCCTGGCTTTGCTGAATCTGATCTACGTGTGGCGGAACCGGCGGCAAGCGCCCACCGCCATCAGGGGAGAGATGCGGCTGGTCAAGCTGCAGATGGTGGGCGACCTGGTGGCCCTGACCGTGCTGCTGAACCTGACCGGCGGGATCGAGAACCCCTTCTTCTACCTCTTTGTGATCCACGTCATCATTGCGAGCCTGCTGTTCAAGGGGCGGGAAATCTACCAGATCACCTGGCTGGCCATTGCCCTGTTCACCACGGAAGTTTTGCTCGAGTACGGCAGCATCATTCCCCACCACCACCTGCTGAGCGCCAGCCATCTGGCCCATGAACTGCCCTTCATCCTGGCCACCTTGGCCTCCTTCTGGCTGGTGATGCTGTTCTCGGCCTACATGGTCGCCAGCATCATGAAGCACAACCGCGCCATCAAGGATGAGCTGGTGGAGCGCCAGGCCGCGCTGATGGCCCAGGACAAGGCCAAGACCGACTTTTTCCGCTTCGTGGCCCACGAGGTCAAGAGCCCGGTGAACACGGCCCAGTCGGCGGTTGAAACCGCTCTGGAGCTGGGTGGCGCCCAGATGAAACCCGCCATCGAGGACATGCTGCAACGCGGGGTGCGTCGCCTGGAGCAGGCCACCGAAATGGTCAAGGACCTGGCCGATCTGACCCGGGGCGGTATGCTGAAGCCTGAACACCAGACGGTTGTGGATGTGACCCAGATGGTCTTTCGTGTCATGGAAAACCAGCAGGACATGGCCAGCCGCCGTGGCATCAAGCTGGTGCTCGAGGGGGATCATCAGCCGGTGGTCGTGACGACCAACAAGTCCATGCTCGAGAAGATCATCCACAATCTGATCAGCAATGCGGTGCGTTACAACAAGGACAAGGGGTGCGTGACCATCACGCTGCACGATGAGCGGACTGCCATCCGGCTGGCGGTGTCCGACGAGGGGATCGGCATCGCACCCGAGGATAAAGAGCGCATATTCGAGGAGTTCTACCGCTCCGACGCCGCCCAGCGGGCCACCAACCTGGGCACAGGGCTTGGCCTTTCCATCGTGCGCAAGTTCGTGGAGGAAATGGGGGGCCAGATCGAGTTACACAGCGTGCCGGGCGAGGGGTCCCGGTTCACCCTGGTGTTGCCCCGACGGGCCACGGCATCAACCGAGATCGAGGGACCATGATGGAGAGAATCAAAATCGGGGGATTGATGGAGCGCCGCGACCTTTGCCTGGTCGAGGTGCTGGGGTTCGACTATCGGCCCGGACATTCCTGCGCCATCCTGGGCAAGTTCGGCCAGAGCGAGATCAGCCTGAGCTACCTGAGCATCGGGCGCGATTCCACCGGCCAGAAGAACATGTCCTTCTGTGTCGATACGGCCCAGCTGGCGGCCAGAAACCACATCCTCAAGGAAATTGAAAGCGAGTTCAAGCCGGACATCGTGCGCTCCACCGCCCCGGTCACCATCCTGACCCTTTACGGGCCCCATTTCTCGGAAAAGCACAACCTGGCCAGCGAGGTGTTCAGCGCCCTGTGCGTGCACTGTATCGATGCGATCACGGTCTGCTCGTCGGTCAACAGCATCTCGGTGGTGATCAACATCCCCGACCGCGACCGCACGGTCGATTGCCTGCGGCAGAAGTTCGACTGGCCGGAGTAGGAGGTGAGGGAGGATTTTCCAACCAGTTGGAAAAAGTCGTGGGAAACCCCGCGCCGAGCCTTGTCCGCCTGCCCGGATGATACTATGTTCCGCTCATGAATAAAGATTTCGACATGCCAGCCTACACACCGCACCACGAAAGTGGTGTGCCGATGCCCGACTACGAGGGTGACCCCCTCAGCCGCCAGGAATACGTGGCGGCCATGGTGCACTTCTACCGTGGGGAGCTCCAGCGCACGCTCGAGTGGCGCAAGCGGATGGACACCACCACTCACTGGGCGCTGATCACCACCGTCGGCATCGTGACCTTCAGTTTCTCCAATCCGGAATATGCCGAGGAAACCCTGATCACCGGCATGTACGCCAACCTGATGTACCTGACCCACGAGTCGCGCCGGTTCCGGTTCTTCGACATGTGGCGGTCCCGGCTGCGGATGATCGAGGAAAACTTCTACGGGCCCATCCTGCGGCGTCAGCCTTCCAGTCCCATCAGTGGCTGGGGTGACCGGGTGGCCGAGGATCTGTTGCATCCCAAGTTCAAGATCACGCGGGCCCAGGCCATGCGCGCTCGACTCAAACGTAACTACAGCTACATCTTCGTGTTTCTGCTGGTGACGTTCCTGGGGAGGGCTTTCGTGTTGCCTGCCCCCGAGGGCAAAAGCTCCCTCCCCTCCCTGTTCGACATGGGAGCGGTTCCCTGGTGGATTCCGGTGGCGCTGGTGGCGGCGGTCTACAGCTTCCTGTTCGCATTGATGATCTTCACGCCGGCGGTCAAGCCGGCCGAAACCGCCTACTGGCGTGACCCTGCGCACCTGGGCGAGGATGTGCCGAACCTGGATGTCTGAGGGGGCGGATCTTCAGCGCACATCCCGGGCGACGGCAAATTCCCTCAGATCCGAATGAAGAATCCAATTGAGCTCACTCAGGTCATCGGCCGGTGTTTCGGTGAAAATGAAACCGAACAGGGGGTGGCGCGTGTGGTTCACCGGGCGGATGGCCAAGGGCTTGTGAAACCGCTTTGCCAGATCCTCGATGGCAAACGACAGGATGGAGTTACCCGCCAGCCCGGTCGAGTTATCCAGAACCACGATGCTGTAGGCCTTGCCCTTGCGCGTGGATAAGATGGCCTCCCAGTCCGGCCTGAGATCTTCCAGAAAAGCCACATAGGGATTGAACCCAAAGGCCAGGGCGGTCAGGTCGGCGGTGGTACACCAGCCGCCGAAGCGCAGGGGATTGATCTCGATGGGCACGATCTTGCCGGCCTCATCGACCCGCAGTTCCACGTGCACGGGGAAGTTTTTCAGCCCGGCCAGTTTTCCCACGTCAGCCAGGAAACCGGTGAACCGGTCCAGGTTGTTCCGGATGGTATCTTCACCTGTCAGATACACCCGGTCACTGACGTCTGTTGCGGAGCTGAACAGGTGCTCGAGAATGTTGGTGATGACCGGATGACCATCGCCGTCAAAATAGGCGTCGATGGCGTACTCCGTCCCGGTGATGATCTCTTCCAGGATGAAGGAAGATGTGTCCAGGACCTCGGCTGGATAGAGGCGTGAGGGACTGGCCAGCTGGAGGGCCAGTTTTTCCTGAACCTGGGGCCATTCTTCCGGCCGGGTGACCATGTGAACGCCCAGGCTGAAGAACCCCACCGCCGGTTTGAGAACGAAGGGGTGTCCGATCTGCTGGGGATCAAGCAGGGTGGCGGCCTCCGGGGCGATTTCCAGATATCGGAAGTCCGGGTAGAGGGGTGCGAGCAACCGTCGGAAAGTCAGCTTGTTCTTGAAGAGATCGATGGATTTCGGCAGCGAGGTGAAGCCGAGGTTCTCGGCCACCCAGCCGATGGCGTTCTCGCTGTTCGTCAGAACCCGGGTGTCCGGATTGTTCCGCAGCAGGGCGACCGCTTCATCCTCGGTGAGGGAACCGGAGACCTTGGTCAAGCCCAGCTCCCTGGCGGCGGGTGTCAGGACGACAGGGAGGTTGTGGTCGGCGATGGCGCGAAACAGGAGTTCGGACACGTAGGGGTGATCGAGGAGAATCATATCTTCCTGGGGGGTTGAGGTGTTGGGTCACTCGGGATTACCTTCGAGAAAGACAGTGGTCATGGGGACCCCCGCAAACCGGCAGGCCTTTTCCATCACGGCGAAGTAGGACTGCACCTCGGGATACGCCGCCGGGTCAGCCGTGTGGTACACGACCTCCTCGGGCTCGTACTCCAGCAGCTGGTCGGCCACGGTGACGGCCATCTCGGGCACCTCGTCAGGGGTCAGCAGATGGTCGTACCAGGGGATGTACTCCTCGGCCTCGAGCAGGGCGAACTCGCCGGACAGGATCAGGAAAAAGCCGTCATCCAGATCATCCATCTCGGCCAGGTCGCGTATGCGCTGACTGTCGTAGCGCTCGATGGCCGGCAGGCCCCCGGGGTCCTTGGCCTTGGGGCGCGAACAGTAGGTGATGACGAGCTTCATGGGTCCTGCTTTCGGTGGGGCAAATTGCTAACCCGGATTTTCCAACTGGTTGGAAAAATTAGCAAGAGGATTGACCAGGTCAAATGGCGAAAGAAACTTACTTCCCGCGTTGTTGACCTCGGCCTCGACCCCGGCCTTTCTTCCCATCCGCCGGCCCCCGCTCCCACTCGCTGGCCACGATGGCGTCCAGGTCGGCCTGGGCAATATACTGGGCTTCATAAGTCGCCTCGTGCGTCTTCAGCTGGGCCATGAAAGCCCGCATGTGGTTGCGCGATCCCTTGGCCAGATTGCGATAAACCAGGGTGATGTCCTGGTTGTCCACCTGGCCGTCCAGGGCTTTCTCCAGATCGTAGATATCCAGGTCTTCGATGGTGGCGCCCACCTTCAGGGCCGCGACCTCGCTCTTCTGGCCCTCGGCGACCAGCGTCTGATACAGCTTCTGCAGCTCGGGGCTGGTGAACTGGCCCGATTCCTTCAGCATGGGATCTTCCAGGCCATAGCGTTCCAGCAGCAGGCCCATCTGGTCCAGGTGGCGCTGCTCGCTGCGGGGAATGTTGCTGAACACGGGCAGGTCGTAGGTTTTCCCCAGTTCCAGATAAACATCGCGCGCCAGCTTCTCTTCTTCACGCATGAGCAGCAGCGATTCCTTCTCGAAATCGTTCAGATCCTCGATCGGAAGATTGGCCAGCGCGGATTGTCCCTGACCTTTGCCCGGCCCGTGGCCTTTTCCCTGCTGGCGGCCCTGGGGCCTCTGGGCCTGGGCCAGGCTGCTGATGCTCATCAAGGCCACGAGGGCCAGGGCGGCGAAACGATAGGTTTTCATGGCATTCTCCTGAACTGTGCGGCGCAAAAACGCCGGGGTTTGTCGTAGATTCTATCGACAAAACTCCCGGCGGTGGAGAAACCAGCGCAAGATTTCGAAATTTATTAACCGAGTGGGTTCACTTGCCCTTTTCGTTGTCGAAATCCACCAGGACCAGCTGGGAGCGGCCCCTCGACGTGACCATGAATCCAAGCAGTCGCAAGTGATGTGAAACCAGGCGCACGGCGATCCATTTCTGAGCCGGGACGCCAAAATGATTCTCGAGAGTCGCAACCAGAGGGTCGGGTTTGTCCAGGAACTGGTCGAACAGCTTCTTCATCATGGCATTGACGGGAGAAAAGTGGCGATCCACCTGGAACAGACCATCGGCGCCGCCGCGACTGCGCGAAGTCTTGGTGTCGAAACCGTACTCCGCGTTTTTCATGGCCGTGCACATGCCAGGTGATTTCCAGACCCGACCCTTCCGGCATTTCTTGACCAGGCGATCGCTGACCCACACGGACAATCCTCCATGCGGGGTGTTGAACTCCCCAAATTCAGCGACCGATCGATCCGTCAGGACCGCATCCAGGTCACCCAGTCGTTTTTTGACCTCGGCAAGATCCATGGCTCATCTCCCATGCCACAAGGCCAGCACCTCGGCCTCGCGCTCGGCCGTCAGGCCTGACCGCATGGGCCCGTCCTTGCGCTCCTGAGGCACGGTGGCCCACCAGTCCAGGGTGTCGCGCACCGTTTCGGTGATGGGCCGGAACAGCAGGCCGGTGTTCAGCGCGCGGGTCACATCGATGAAGGGGTGGCCGGCCTCGGCGCCCTCGAGCGGCGACCACACGGGCATGTCGCTCCAGGAGTGGACCCCTTGCTTCTCCAGCCAGTCGCCGTCGGCGTAGGTGAAGGTGGCGTCGGAGCCGGACACATCCTTGCAGGCGGTGAAAATTTCGCCCATGGTCAGCTCACCGGACGGGCTGGTGCAGTTGAACACGCCGCAGGTTTGCCGTTCGGCGCAGCGCACCACGTACTCGGCCAGGTCCCTGACATCGATCACCTGGGTCACCGTCTCGGGACGATCGGGCACCAGCACCTCGCCGCCCCGGGCGATGCGCACCGGCCAGTAGGTGAAGCGGTCGGTGCGGTCCATGGGGCCCACGATCAGCCCGGGCCGAATATTACACGCCCGTCCCGGCATGGCGGTTTCGGCCGCCTGCTCGCACAGGGCCTTCAGGCCGCCGTAGGTTTCGCCCGTGACCTCTTCGGTGGTCTCATCGGTTAGCTTGGCCACGGCCGATTTTTCGTTCAGTCCCTTGATGGAGAAATCACCATACACGCTGATGGTGCTGATGAAGATGTACTGGCCCACGTTGCCGGCCAACGCGGCCGCCGCTTCGCGCACCACGCGGGGGTAATAGCCGCTGGTGTCGATCACCACGTCCCACTGGCGACCCTTCAGGGCATCGTGGCTGACCTTGCGGTCGCCCACGATCTTTTCCAGGTCAGGATACAGGTGCGGGTTGGTGCGACCGCGGTTGAACAGGGTGACCTCGTGTCCGCGCGCCAGGGAGTCGTTGACGATGGCCGGCCCCAGGAAGGCGGTGCCGCCCAGGATCAGGATCTTCAGCCGGCGTTCGGCCCGCAGTCGTGTGAAAGCGGCCAGGGCGGACTGGGGCAAGCTGGAGCCGGCGGCCATGAGGGCGGCGGTCCCCAGGGCGGTTTGGCGGACGAACTGGCGACGTGTGATGGTCATCGATCACTCCTTCACAGGTTCAGGTGAGGGCTCACCCAGTTGATGTTGTTTCTTGCCCAGATAGAATCCCAAAATGCTCCACAGCAGGGCCACCGGCACGGTGATGAAGGCGATCCCGGACAGGCTCATGACCCGGCTCAGGGCGCTGAAACCCAGCGAGCCGATGGCGTCGCCACCGCGGTAAACAAACGTGTCGACGAAGCTCTTGACCTTGTACTTCTGATCGCGGCCCACGATGGTGTACAGGGTTTCGCGCGCGGGTTTGCTGAGGGCGTAATTGCTGGCGCGCCGCAGCACCTGGAACACCACCAGCACCGTCAGGGTGGGCGAGGTGCCCAGAGCGGCAAAACCGATCATGGTCAACACGGGCAGGATCATCAGCACCCGGCCCACGCCCAGGCGGCTGATCAGCCGGCCGGTCACGAAAAGCTGGGTGGCGAAGGTCAGGATGTTCACCCACAGGTCCATGTTGGCGAAGATGCGGGTGCGGTCGGCCCGATCGATGATGTTCGCCGCCACGATCTCGGCCTGCTGGAAATACAGGAAGGTCGAGGTGATGGTGAACAGCAGAATGTACCCCGCCACCGCCAGCAGATAGGGCGAGCGAACCAGCTCGGTGAACCCGGACCAGGCGCGGCCACGGGGAGTGTGCACCGTGGCTTCTGCTGTGCCGCCACGCCACCCGGCTTGCAGTCCCAGGTGGCGGATCAAGGCCGCCGCGGCGGTCATCAACACGGCGGACACCAGGATGAGATAGGGCACCCCCACCACGGCGACCAGCTGGGCGGTGATGAACGATCCCAGCACAGCGCCCAGGCTACCACCCACGGCGATGATACCGAACAGGCGCTTGCTGCGCTCCAGCCCGAAGCGATCGGCCATGAAGGCCCAGAACAGCGACACCGCCCACATGTTGTACACGCTGATCCACACGTAGAACACGCGGCCCAGGGCCACCTGATGTTGCTCGGGGACCACGCGCATGGCCACGAAGAAGGCCAGCATGTTGGTCATGAAGAACAGGTACACCGCCGGCACGAACACCTTGCGCGACCAGCGGGTGGCCACGGCGCCGAACACCGGAGCCAGGGCCAGCATGACGCCCAGGTTGATCAGGTACAGGTTGGGCAGATTGCGCACGCCGCCGGCCAGGCCCATCTCCTCGCGGATGGGACGCAGGATGTAGTATCCGCACAGGATCAGGAAAAACAGCAGAGCCGACACCATGGCCGGGCCCACCTCGTCGCGGCGGATGTTGAACAGGCGGATGAGGAAGTCGCGGATCATGGGGCCTTTCGGGGGTGCGGGGAGGAGTATTTTCCAACCAGTTGGAAAAGCTACCCTACCACTAACGCAGGCCGGGGCCCAGTGTTGCGTGAAAGGCTGGGCTGGTCTACTCCAGAAGCCCCCGCTTCCGGATCTCGGCCGCCAGGTGAGGCCGCGCACGTGGGGTCGTCATGATGACGCCCACAAAGCTGCCCAATCCAGCGCCAATTGAACCTCCAATGACCTGGCCGTACGACCAGGGCAGCAGTGTTACCCCGAGCCAGCTCCCCAGAAAAACCATCAACAGGACCGGGAAAATAATGAGCAATAAAAAAGGATCGCGGATCCGGCGCCCTGCCGTGGCGGCCCAGATTTCCTGCTGCTGCGCCTTGTTCAGGGGGCGGAGTTCGGGGATGTCGCTCAGGCGCCAGTAGAATTTCATGGGAAGGTCGCGGTCCTTGTTCTGTTGTTCATGATAACCGAGTGCTATCCCGATTCAGGAAGATTCTCCACACCCTTGGGGTCAAGTTCCACGGGAGTAATCCGGGGGAAGACTGCCGAAAGCAACAGCAGAGCTCCGGCCAGAAGATAATCCCCCTGGACCAGCGTGATGAAGCCGATGGCCATGGGAATGCCGGCCAGGCCACGGATGATCAGGCCTGTTTTCGGGACAAAGCGGAGCGCTTGGCCGCACTGGGGGCAACCCCATCGAGCATACAGGGCATTGCTGAACCAGCGCCGGCGCCAAGACACACCATGGCCGCACTCAGGGCAGGATGGAGAGAGGGAGAAAACAGACATGATCGTTTCCTCTGGTAAACGTGGAGGGATATTTTGAAGATACCATGTCGTGAAGGGTCCTCCAACCTTTTCCCCGATTCCAACGGGTTGGAAAATCCGGGCTATGAGTTCAATCGCCACAGCGTGAAGTTGAGCACGCTGGCAAAAGATACCCAGCACAGATACGGCACCAGCAGCGCGCCGGCGGGAACGGAAACACGCCAGAACCCGATCATGACCACCAGGATCATGGTCCAGAGCACTCCGATTTCGATCAGCGCCCACCCGGGCTGGTGCAGGCCGAAGAACAGGTACGACCACAGGGCGTTGAATACCAGGTGCACGAGGAACAGGCTCAGGACCGGACGCGCGCCAGCAAACCCGACCTTGCGCCACACCAGCCAGGCCGCTATGCCCATGAGAATGTAGAGGGTGGTCCACACCGGGCCGAACACCCAGCTCGGAGGGTTCCAGCTGGGCTTGGTCAGGGAGGCATACCATTCTCCGGGCATGAACTGGGAGCCCACGCCGCCCGCGGCCATGGAGACGAGGATCCAGAGGATCAGTCCTATTATAGAGTTCTTGATAACAGACTCCTCGAGTTCATCAAGCACTAACGCCATTCCACTCTGATGCCAGGATGCCAAAGACCAGGTCTTCGACCCACTCGCGCTTGAACCAAAAAACTTCCGCATCGGAGCGATAGCCAAGCATTGGTTTTACTGACACGTGGCTGTCGGGTAGCCGCTTAGCTGAATCCACCTAATGCCCAGAGCACCAAAACTAGACTGATTGATGCAACGGCAGATGTCGCAATTCCTGTTTGTCGGGACCGAACCCAGCCGGAAAGACCGACACTGACCAGTAGCGCAATGACACCAATGCCGAACCCCAACGTACTGACTATTCGCGCGGTTCCTGTAGACGCGCCGCTGGCAACATTACTCGGAACGTCAGGGTGTAGCACAATGGTCAACATCACGGACGCAATCACCGCGACGACAAAGCTGCATGCTGCAGTCGCCGCAGAGCCTACGACCCAGCCGGCCATGCGTTTTGACGAAGCCACGACCAATAGAGTCGCCAAAAACGTAGCGGAAAAGCCGCCCAAAAACGCGCTAAGAAAAGCTAACTGATGCGAAATTTCGGCGAGATAGCTATTTGACAGTGCTTGCATTGCCGTTTAACCCCAAATTCTGGTTTCAATGCCTATCCTCGTCACGCTCCCTCATGAATAATCCGGGCTAGAATTCGAGCCGATCAAATTCCTTCTTGGTGATTTCCGATTTCACTTTACCGGTGTGAGCAATCCCCGCCGGTTCAAAAAGCATTAGCCTGACATGCCCCCGGGGAACAATCCTATGTTCAACCCCTCGAGGGACGATGTAAAACTCCCCATCGCGCAGTACCGTAGTCCTGTCCCTTTCCAGAATCTCCAGTTCGCCATCCAGCACGAGGAACATCTCGTCCTCATTGGCATGAGTATGCCACGGCACCTTGTCGCCCTCCACGCGGACAACCAGTACATACTGCCCATTAAGTTCGCCTACAATCTTGGGCGAGAACGTATCGCTGAAACGCTCAAAACATCTTTCGAGATTCACGACCCCCGACATATTACCCTCCTCGAGGCAAAAAGATGGCTTTACCCGCAAGTGTGATGGACAGAGCACTGGCTTCATTCAGTCCATGATCAGTTCGGTCGGCAAATCGGGCGAAGAAAAAGGGCCAAAGAGTCGCTGATACCCGCCACGCCATTGCGGTTCATGGGCCGGGCCGACAGGCCGCTCTACCAGAAAGTACAGCGACTGCACCTCGGGCTGCAGCAACCATTCCATCTCGCTTCCCAGGGCAACAGGCGGGAATTGACGAGACCCCAATGAGACCGGCTCGCCACGCGGACCGACAGGTGGCAGACCAAAGAACATACCCACCCTCACATTGCCCTGCGATGCTCCCTCGGCAGCCCGCAAGGTCAGTCGGTGGCTGACCAAGCGATCGCGCAAATCAATCACACCTAAATCAATCTGGCCTGTCTGGGTACCCTCCGGGAGATTGTGGGCCTCGATGGCATACAACGGGATCCGGTGGCCGTTCGATACAACAACGCCGCCGAGATACCCTCGAACGGTATCGGAAAACCGCCCCTCCTCATCGAACAGTATCCACTGATCTCGAGGTTCTCTGCCGGTTTCCGTGAAGGTGGCGACCACCTCAACTCCGCGGCTTCCGCTTCCGGGCGGCAACAACAATTGGCCTACCAGTGTCTGGGTGGGGGCTGGATCGACTTGATGATGTGCAGGCTCCCCGCGGCACAGGCTGAAAGCAGTGACCGCTGTGGTCACAATGAAAACGGCGAAAGCAAAAAGCCTCATGTGGCCACTCCGAATCCCTTCCGTGGTTACTTGTCGTTCGAATGCAAACGCCACAACCCGCGGCCCAGCTTGCGTCCACCCCGGACCAGCAGGTAGATCACCAGCACCACGGCGGCCAGGGGCATGAGCACGGCCAGCACGGCCAAGGCCACCGACCCACCGGTTTCCAGGCCGGCGAAGACCGGGTTGGCCACCCCGCCCGTGGTGGCCGTCGAGCCCATGCGTAACCCTGCCAGTGAACCGTGGAACAGCCCCGCGGTTCCGCCGCCGGCCACGATGGCCATGGACCATCTCAGCCAGGGGGCCATGTCGACCAGAGCCGAGGCCATCAAAACGGTGCCGGCAATGACGGCGGCCGGTCCGGCCACCACATCCAGCAAATGATCGAAGTAGGGGATGAAGTAGGCGGCGACTTCCAGAGTGGCGGCCACGGTGAACATGACCAGGGCGGCGTCACTGCCCAGCCACTCGAAGCCACCCGACAAGGTCACCACCGAGGCGCGCGAGGCCAGACTGACCACAAGGAAGGGCATGAACACGCGAAATCCCACGGCGGCGGCCAGGCCCAGTCCGAGCGCGGCGGCCATGATGGTCTGGGGAGTGCCGAGGTCCATGGTCCATTACCCGATCGTCAAGAGGATGATGCCGCCCACGGTCAGAACCATACCCGCCAGTGTTTTGAGGGTCAACGGTTCCCCGCCGATGGTCAGCGCCAGCAATGCGCCGAACAGCGGTGAGGTAAAGGCGATGGGCATGACCTTGGTCAAGGGCGCGCCCTTCAGCGCCGTGTAGAAACACAGCATGCCCACCGACCCGGCCACCACACCACCACCGATGATCATGTAAGCCAGGGCCTTGGGCCCCGCCTGGCCGATGGACTTCAGGTGCGGGGCACTCACGAAACCCAGAACCACCAGGGCCACCGCTGTGCGAATGGTGATGCCGACCTGAGGGGAAAGATTCCCCAGGTGCAGGCCCTTCTTTTCGAAGTAGCCGCCGATGCCCCAGGCCGCGGCGGTCAACAGAGCGAACAGTTGAGGTTTCACGAAAGCTCCTTGGCTGAGGGTTTCGGCAAAACTATAGCACCTACGGGCCGCTCACCAATATTCTTCAATGGTGGGTAATAGTATTGAGCAATATTCTCATTCTCAAATAACCACAGGCGCAAGCTGTTGGGGGACAACATTATGGCGCTCGGCACGAACCGTGCATAAGCTTTCTATACAGCCCCGACAGCACGAGTCACTTCGACTCTCCCGGCGCCAGAAGGCCCGGACATAGATCAGAGGGCAAACCCTGAGGAGTTCATCATGAAACGCTTTGCACAGATTCTCACCCTGGCCACCGTCGCCACTTTCGCCTTCGCTTCCCTGGCTGTCGCGGAGATCCCCACCGACAGTTTCGCCGACCGCTTCATCAACGCGTACGACAATGACGAGCAAGGTCCCCAGGTCATGGGACAGGCTTCCGACACCGAGATGGGCGCCATTCCTGCCAACCTGGTGTTCGACAACACCCAGGCAGATTTCGACAAGAGCCGGGGCTACTGCGCCAGCAGCTCGGTCGAGGCCGGCGTCACCGCTCTGGAAGAGTTGACCGTACTGGACGAACTGCACGGCATCGGCTTCTAGGCCCATAAAAACAACCCCCGCCGGACCAGCTTCCGGCGGGGGTTATGGTGTTTCAGCACATCAACCGGATCAATCGCCATCCAGCAACCGACCCAGTCCACCCAGGACCGAGCCTTCACCCTTCGAGCGCCCACCCGCCTTGGGCGCGTGGGCGATGATGCGGTCGGCCATGCGCGAGAACGGCAGGCTCTGCAGGTACACCGTGCCGTGACCGCGCAGGGTCACCAGGAACAGACCCTCGCCGCCGAAGATCATGCTCTTGAGGTTGCCGGCGCGCTTGATGTCGTAGTCTATGCCCCCCGTAAAACCCACCAGGCAGCCGGTGTCGACCAGCAGGGTTTCCCCGTTGAGTTCCTTGCGCACCACGGTGCCGCCGGCGTGCACGAAAGCGCGGCCGTCGCCTTCCAGCTTCTGCAGGATGAATCCCTCGCCGCCAAAGAAGCCGGCGCCCAGCTTGCGCTGCAGGGTGATGGTGACCTTGGTTCCCTTGGCCGCGGCCAGGAAGGCGTCCTTCTGGCAGATGAAGCCGCCGCCCAGTGCACCCAGCTCCAGGGGCATGATCTGTCCAGGGTAGGGGGCGGCAAAGGCCACCCGCTTCTTGCCCTGGCCCTGGTTGGTGAAGTGGGTCATGAAGATGGATTCGCCGGTCAGCACGCGCTTGCCCACGGTCAGCAGCTTGTCCATCATGCCCTGGTTGGCCACCGACCCATCGCCCATGTGGGCCTCGAAGCCGATGCCCTCGTCCATGTAGTTCAGGGCGCCGGCCTCGGCGATCACCGTCTCGCCGGGATCCAGTTCGATTTCCACGATCTGCATATCATTGCCCAGAATGTCGTAGTCGATCTCGTGACTGTTCATCTTTCCATTCTCCCTTGAGGTCATATCAACAAATTCGGGGCAACTGTTCCCCGATCGGCATGTCCACGATACGTTCGGCTCCCAGACCGGTTTTCAAGGTCACGGTGCCGGGGTGTTCGGCCACCACTTGTCCGATGACTACGGCATCGCGGCCCAGAGGTTGCCGGCGAAGTGCGGCCACCACCTGGTCGGCCGCCTCGCCCGGCACCACGGCCACCAGCTTGCCTTCGTTGGCCACGTAAAGGGGGTCGATGCCCAGGATTTCACAGGCGGCCATCACGTCCGGTCGCACCGGCAAGGCGTTGCCGTCCAACTGGATACCCACATTGCTGGCGGTGGCAAACTCGTTCAGGGTAGTGGCGCAGCCGCCCCGGGTGGGGTCGCGCATGGTGCGCACCTCAGGGCAGGTTTCCAGGATCAGGCGGGTGAGCCCATTCAACGCCGCGGTGTCACTCTGGACTGACGACTGGAACGACAGGCCCTCGCGCACCGTCATGACGGCCATGCCGTGGTCGGCCAGGGTGCCCGAAAGGATGATCTTGTCGCCGGGCTTCAACGAGGCCGCTGACAGGTTGACGCCCGCCGGTATGATGCCCACGCCCGAGGTGTTGATGAAGATTTTATCGCAGCTGCCCTTGCCAACAACCTTGGTGTCGCCGGTGACGATGCGCACGCCGGCACTGCGAGCCGCGGCCTCCATGGAACACAGGATGCGATGGAAATCACTCAGCGGCAGGCCTTCTTCCAGCACGAAGCCCACACTCAGGGCCACGGGATCGGCGCCGCTCATGGCCACGTCGTTCACGGTGCCGTTGATGGCCAGGTCGCCGATGTCGCCCCCTGGAAAGAACAGCGGACTGACCACGAAGGTGTCGGTGGAAAAAGCCAGGCGACCGGGTGGCAAATCGAGCACCGCCTGGTCCTCCATCTTGTTCAGCTCGTCGCTGGCAAAGCGGGGCAGGATCATCTTCTCGATCAGGTCGCTGGACAATCGCCCGCCCGCCCCGTGGGCCAGCTGCACCGTGTCGTGGTCCAGGATGGGCAGGGGGCAGGAAGCGTTCTGGAAGTCCGGTCGATCTTGATGATCAGTCAAATCAATCCCCTTCGCGCATACTTGTGGTAGGCCGCGCAGGCCCCTTCGCTGCTGACCATGGTGGCCCCCAGGGGATTCATGGGCGTGCACTCCTTGTCGAAGGCCGGGCACTCGTGGGGCTTCTTCAACCCCTGCAAAATTTCGCCCGCGATGCACACGCTGTGCTCCTCGGTACGGATGTCTTCCACGGTGAATTTCTTCTCGGCGTCGAAGGCCGCCAGCTCGTCACGGATGCGCCAGCCGCTACGGGGAATGAGGCCGATGCCCCGCCACTTGCGGTCGCATACCGTATACACCTCATCGATCACCTGACGCGCCACAGGGTTACCTTGCTGCTGGACAATGCGGAGGTACTTGTTGGCCACTCCGGGCTCACCCTTTTCCAGCAGCTCCACGGTTTTCAGGATGCCGTCCAGGATGTCCACCGGTTCGAAACCCGTGGGCACGATGGGGACCTGGAACTCGTCGGCCAGGGGCAGGTACTCGTCCCAGCCCATGATGGCGCACACGTGGCCCGCGGCCAGAAATCCCTGCACCCGGTTGGTGGGCGACGCCAGGATGGCGCGCATGGCCGGCGGCACCAGCACGTGGCTGACGATCTCGCTGAAGTTGGCCAGCCCCTCGTCGCGGGCCACCTTCAGGGCCATGGCGTTGCCCGGGGCGGTGGTCTCGAAACCCACGGCCAGGAACACCACCTCGCGGTCGGGATTTTCGCGGGCCAGCTTGACCGCCTCCAGCGGTGAATACACCATGCGGACGTCGCCGCCGCGCGACTTCACCCGGAACAGGTCGTCGCTGCTGCCGGGCACCCGCAGCATGTCGCCAAACGAGGTGAAGATGACCTCGGGCCGCTGAGCGATGGCCAGGGCGCGGTCGATGGTTTCCAGGGGCGTGACGCACACCGGGCACCCGGGACCATGCACGAGGGTGATTTCCGGGGGCAGAAGCTGGTCGATGCCGTGGCGCATGATGGAATGGGTTTGCCCGCCGCAGATCTCCATGATCACCCAGGGGCGGGTCACGGTCCGGGCGATGCGGTCCAGCAGGCTTCTGGCCAGTGCAGGATCCCGGTACTCATCCAGGTACTTCATCCGTCACCTTCGGTCCGGGTCTGATCTTCGGCCTCCATGATGGCCGACAGGCGGGTCAGTTCCTGCAGCGACGCCAGAGCCTCCTGCTCGTTCAGCTCCTGCAACGCAAATCCTGCGTGGACAAGCACATAGCTGCCCACCTGAGCTTCGGGAGTGTAGGTCAGGCAGGCCTTGTTGCGGGTTCCCGCATAGTCGATCAGGCCCATCTGCAGGCCATTTTCGTCGATGATTTCGAGAATCTTGCCGGGGATGGCCAGGCACATAGGGAACGCCTTTCGAAGGCATCAAATTACCATGCGTTTGACAGGAAAGTGCAGGTCAAAGATAATTAATAGCTGTTAATTGTCTAACCAGCGAGAGAAGGAAAACATGACGAGATCGCCGCTTGTCCAGGGCATTTTGTTCACGATGGCCCTGCCAGCCCTTCTGTTGATGGGATGCAGTGACGATGACCCCGCCACGCCCGAAGTTTTTCAGGTGACCATCACGGTGGTGGACACCCTGGGCCACCCCGTGGAGGGGCTGGAACTGAACCTGGTGCCGGACAGCCCATTGTACATGGATGGGCAAGTGGCGGCGAAAGACGACGACCTGGACCCCATACCGGCCGAGAATCGCCTGTATCCGGTTTCCCCGAATCCCTTTTATCCTGCCACCCGGATC
>JAZBOO010000049.1:0-7116 GCA_036351155.1 Candidatus Krumholzibacteriia bacterium
CGGATTTTCCGGGGAATGGTGGGTGAGTCACTGCAAGCTCATCTGCGCCGACTCAGGCTGGAAAGGGCCGCTACCCGGCTGGCGACATCCGACGATCCGGTCATCATGGTGGCAATGGATGCCGGGTTCGAGAGCCATGCGGCTTTCAGCCGTGCCTTCAAGGGATACTTCGACCAGACCCCCAGCCAGTGGCGTGACCGGGGACCGAGGGTGACAAAATCCATCGATCCGGCCGAATTGCTGGCCGCAGAAGGAAGGAAAGAGCCCATGGATGTCAAGATCATCAAGAAGAAACCCCAGCGCGTGGCCTTTGCCCGCCACACCGGCCCCTATGATCAGTGTGGAAAGGCCTGGAACCAGGTATGTGGCCACCTGGGGCCTCAGGGACGGCTGGGGGGGGACGTCCAGTTCATCGGCCTCAGCTACGATGACCCGGAGGTTACCCCTCCGGACAAGATCCGCTATGATGCCTGCGTCTCCGTGGATGACACGTTCGTTCCTCAGGGTGAGATCGGGGTGCAGGAGTTGCCGGGCGGGGAATTTGCTCTGGTGACGCACCGCGGACCTTACGAGAACTTGCACCACACCTATGCCGCGCTGATGGGGCGCTGGCTGCCGTCATCGGGCCGCCGCTACAAGCTTGATCCCACGCGCGAGGTCTATCTCAACAGTCCGGAAAGCACGCCTCCGGAGGATCTGGTCACGGAGATCTACCTTCCGCTCGAGGACTGATCTGTTCGGTCCTCCGTTTTTCATGCTTGGTTTTTCCCCGGGATGCATTGATCCTGGAGGAAGGAACCATGGACCCATTTGACGACACCAGGGGAAAAACCAGCATGTCAAGACCAGGCAAACTCGCGTCCATCGATCTGGACCGGAAGCTCTCGCGCGACAAGTACAAGGAGTTGATGCCGGATCTCGAGACGCGCCTGGGCCAGCTCCAGCGACGGGCCATTCAGGCCAAGTTGCCCGTGGTGGTGGTCTTCGAGGGTTGCGAAGCCGCGGGCAAGGGTGTCCTCATCAACCGCTTCATCCGGCGGCTGGATCCTCGGCATTTTCGAGTCCACTCCATCGGCAAGGTGTACGAGGATGAACTCTTCCGGCCCTATCTATGGCGTTTCTGGAGACGGCTGCCTGCCGCCGGAAAAATGGCGGTGCTGGACCGCAGCTGGTACGGCCCGATCCTCCAGCAGCGGGTGGCCAAGACATCCCTCGAAAGGGAGTGGCAGACCGCCTGTGACGAAATTGAAAGCTTCGAACGCCAGCTGTGTGACGGGGGATACCTGATCATCAAGATCTTCCTGCACATTTCCCAGGAGGAGCAGGAAGCGCGGTTCATCCAGCTGGAGAGCAATCCGGCCACCGCCTGGAGGATCACCAAGCAGGACTGGATTCATCACGAAAATTACGACACGTACTGTGAATATGCCGAGCAGATGCTGACCCGGTCGGACAACCCCCGCACGCCCTGGCACATGATGTCGGCCAACAGTCTCCGGGCGGCCACGGTGGAAATCTTCGAGGCCATCTGCGGCGCCATGGAAAATGCCCTGGATGCGCGTGAAGCTGGCGAGTCTCCGAACTTGACCCCGACGCAGCTGCCGGTCAAGAAGGGGAAGAACCCTCTGAAGCATGTGGACCTGAGCCTGTCCGTGTCGCGTGAAGACTACAAGGTCAAACTGGATGAGTTGCAGGAAGAGATCCGCGAACTGGCCCACCAGATCTACGAACGGCGAGTTCCGGTGGTGGTGGTTTACGAGGGATGGGATGCAGCGGGCAAGGGCGGCAACATCAAGCGCCTGACCCAGAGCATGGATCCTCGAGGGTACGAGGTGATTCCGGTCGGGGCGCCCGCCGGGATCGAGAAACGTTACCACTATCTCTGGCGATTCTGGCAAGCCATTCCCAAGGCTGGACACGTGGGGATCTTCGATCGCAGCTGGTATGGAAGGGTGCTGGTGGAAAGGGTGGAGGGTTTCTGCACCGAGACGGAATGGCGCCGCGCTTACCGGGAGATCAACGAGTTCGAAAGCCAGCTCATCAGCTTCGGCACGGTGCTCATCAAGTTCTGGCTGCACATCGACAAGGACGAACAGCTGAGGCGTTTCGAGGCGAGGAACGCGGACCCCCACAAGAAGTGGAAGATCACCGACGAGGACTGGCGCAACCGGGACAAGTGGGGGGAGTACCAGGAGGCCGTGCGGGATATGTTGATCCAGACCAGCACCGAGACCGCTCCCTGGACGGTGGTCGAGTCCAATTCAAAGCACTACGCCCGTCTCAAGGCTCTGCGCACGGTGGTGACGTCCATCAGGCAGGCGCTAGGCTAGTATTGGCGAGAATCTCACCCGGGATTATTTTGGGAAAAAGGAAGGACTTCTCATGACCGGAAGAGTGGCAGCAGTCTGTACCAGCGCGAAAAAAGGTGTGGTCAAGGAACCCCTGGCCAGCGTGGAACTCGTTGCGGGTCACGGCCTGGATGGCGATGCCCATGCCGGCAACTGGCACCGTCAGGTGTCGTTGCTGGCCACCGAGAGCATCGAGAAGATCCGTAAGATCATTCCCGAGCTGAAAGATGGAGCCTTTGCGGAGAATATCGTGACCGAAGGGGTGGATCTGCTCAGCCTGGGCCTCGGCGACCGCATCGAACTGGGCGACGGCATCACCCTCGAGGTCACGCAGATCGGCAAGGAGTGCCACAACTCCTGTGCCATCAAGGAACAGACGGGCGATTGTGTCATGCCCCGAGAGGGGATTTTCTGTCGCGTTCTGGCCGGAGGAACCCTGAAGAAGGGGGACCCGGTGCGGATCCCCCACAAGCGGCCGGATTTTAAACTAGTTTAAAGGTGTGATCAGCAACTCGGCCCGCAGCCGGAAATCCTGTCCGTTGAAGATCACGTACTTCTCCCCGAACATGGAATTTCCCAGCAGATCCAGCGAACCCGAGGACCACTCGTCATTTTCGGCGGGGTCCCAGTCGCGGGCGCTGCCGTCGAAGGCCAGCTTGGCGCATCCCCAGTCGAAGTCCTCGGTGTTGAAGGTCACCACCTGGGTGCGCGGTGCTTCGAAGATGTAACCGGCCGGCATCTCGATGTAGTCCGGTGTGGTCCAGGCGAAGAGGTCCTCGTTCTCGACGTTGATCAGCTCGCCAGGATCGTTCTCGTCACAGCGGTTGAAGGCGTGCATGTTCAGGTAAATCCGATCCACGTCCACGATGCTGTTGGCGAACCACTCGTCGTCGTCGCTCCACTCGCACACGAACCGCAGCAGGTCCACCTGGACCCGCTGAGCGATCTGCAATGGGCGGCAGATGGTGTACTGGCTGGTCAGGCTGATCAGAGCCAGCGTGTTGTCCGCCACGTGGCGAAACTTGTACAGGATAGGCACGCCGGGTGAGGTCTCGTTGAACTCGGTGCTCGATTCGATGATGTTCATGAATGAGTCCACCCCGTTGAGCTCCTGTATTCCCTGAGTAGATCCGCCGTACACGATGATCCGAATACTCGACTCCGCCAGGACTTCACGCGCTGTGTAGCCGAATTCCAGTTCCACATCCACACCACCGTTGTAGGCCGCATCCAGGGCCAGTTGCATCTGGCTCTCTTCGAAGGTGGTCTCGATGCACATGATGGCCAGCATGCCGTACTTCACGCTGCTCACGTAGAGGGGCCGCGATCCCTGGGGCAGGGCCGCCTCCAGCTGACTTTCGGTGATGTCGTCGGCGAACAGGTCGCGGGGGCTGGCCGGAGTGTCCAGGTCGATGCTGTAGTAGACCTGCTGGTACTTGGCCATGATCTTGGTGGTTTCCTCGGTCTCGTCCCAGTTGAAGGAGGACTCCAGGTTACCGGCTCCGTAGGACACATCCACCCCGACGAAAAGATTCATCTGCGAGCAGCTGTAGACCTGCTGGTAGCTGAAATCCACCTGGGCGGGCACGTAGGTGTTCTCCTGAAAGACCCGGCCCACCAGATTGTTGATGCCCTGTCGCACGTTGCTCAGGCTGGGGTCATCGACCACCTCGCTCAGGTCTCCCCCGATGGAAGAGCTTTCCAGGCTGATGGACATGGTGAAAGGACCGCGCGGAGCCATGATGGGCTCGTAGACGAACTGGTGAGCATGGTCGCCCTTGACCATGTTGCCCGGCCAGACGATGTCGTCGTTCAAGCCCAGGTAGACCACACTTTCCAGGTTGTCGATGGCATCGTGGGTCTCGTAGGTGTAGCGGAAGCCGTTGTCTTCCTCTTCGGTGGTCTCGATGACGGTGTCATGTTCCTCGCCCAGGGGTTCGACCTTGCCTGCGGTTTGGAGGATGGTGGCAAACTCATCGTCGCGCACCACGGGTGGACCGGTGGGGTCATCATCGCTGGAGCAGGCGGGAAGCAGGATCAAAATAAGTAGAAACAGGAAGAGTGGGTGTCTTGCCTTCATGGTCGTCACCTTTCTGAGCTGAGGGTCAGCGCAGTCGAGGTGGTGCAACGTCCATGAAATCGGCCCTCCGTGGTCGGTTTCGTTGATCCAGGGGCGAGTGCCCTGGCCGATCCTCGGCTGGAGAAGTGGCGGAAGTATCACACAAAAACAATGATAACAGCAAGTCCTTTTCATTAACTACCCGGGGATCGAGAGGTGTCCTTCATGAAAATGTAATCTGAACTTGACAAAAAGTACGCAGTAGCGTACATTTTGTGCATGGAACTCAAGAATCACATCAAGCAACACCGGGCGCGCCTGAACCTGACCCAGCAAGAGCTGGCGGAAAAGGTGGGCGTCCGGCGTCAGGCCATTCTGGCCATCGAGAAGGGGAAGTACGTCCCCTCGGCCCTGCTGGCGTTTCAGATCGCCGAGGTTCTGGGGATGAAGGTGGACGAGCTGTTCGAGATCGAGAAGGGGGAGGGATAGTGAACACCCGGACGCTGGTATCATCACGGCGCATGTTACCTTCGGCGGATTGGCTTGCCGTGGGGCTGGCCGTGTTGGGCCTTGTGCTCAGTCGCTTCAACTTCCATTTCGCGGCCCTGCTGGCGCTGGGGGTTTTCGGCCCCAGTCTGCTGCGTGAGGTGGGGGTGTTGAAGGACTCGGACGAATGGCAGCGCGAGATCATGCACCGCGCAGGATTTCACACCTCGCTGACCCTGGCCTTGTTCGTGTTCCTGAACCGGGTGTTGCCCAGGTTCGACCATCAGTTTCCGGAACTGCACCATGGCCTGGGTGTATGGTTCGATGTGCCCTTCCTGTGGAAAACCCTCGTCATGGTGTTCCTGATCAGCTACCTGCTCCAGTACTGGGGCGGTCGGTCGGGCGTGGCGCGGCTCCTGCTGGGCTTCGGGTCGGTCTGGCTGGTGGATGTCCTGATCAATTTCTCGAGAATACCCGGCCAGGGACTGTTCCTGGGTGTTGGGCTGGCCCTGGTGGTCTTCATGTACCTGCTGGCCTGGTCGGCGGGTCGCTTCCCTCGGCCCACCGGTATCATCCTGCTGTTCTTGATGGCCAGCCTGTTTGTGCTGGGAGCCTGGACCCTGAAAGACCTCAGCACGGAAATGGCTGTAGGTATGGTCGAGTCTCAAATTCACATCTTGCTGATGTTCGGCGTCACTGGCTGGGCTTTGCTCAGGTCGCACCGGGAGGAATCGGAATGAAGAACCTGCTGCTGATCTGCTTGCTGCTTGCCTCGTCGGCCTTCGCACAGGAGGCCCCCGAAACGGAACTCTGGGATCTCTACAAGACAGGGCAGTTCCCCGAAGTTGTGGCGCGCGGCCAGGGTCTGCTGAACACCGGCACCGTCTCGGCCCAGGTGGAACTGGCGGTGGGACGCGCGCTGGTGGACCTGGGACAGTCCGAAGCGGGGGTGCCTTACCTGCAAAGAGCGGTGGACCAGGATCCCGAACGGACCTGGGTCTACGCCTGGGCCCAGAATTACCTGGGGCAAGTTCAGGCCCTGCTCGGTAACCTTCCGGCAGCGCGCCAGGCCTATCAGCTGGCCCGGGATTGCGGAGCCACGCACAATGCCACCCGCACCGCCGGGCGCAGCCTGCGCGGGCTGGGCCTGGACGAGTACTTCGACGACTGGATCGTCGAGGAATCCGTCCACTTCGTCTTTTCCTTTTCGCCCCGGCTGGGGATCTTCGATCGCCAGGGTTTCGTGGCCGAGCGCGAGGAGGCCTTCGCGGCCATCAGCGACTGGTTCGGGGGCAAGCCCGACCGGAAAATTCGCTTCTTCGTGTGGTCCGACCATGTGGAGGCCGAGCTGGCCGGTTTGCCGCCTCTGGGCTTTTCTCGCCCCGAGTTTTATCTCATCCATGCCCACGTGGGGCAAACCCGTGGACATGAAATCACCCACGTGATCTCGCACCACGCCCTGTCACCCGGGACCAAGACGGGGCTGGTCAACGAAGGAATTTCCGTGGTGCACGACCAGACCGGGCGCAACCGGATGGAGACGGCGCGCCAGGCGATCGCCATGGGAGAGCGGGGACTGGGGGACAGCCCGTTTGTGCCGGTGGAGTTGCGGGCCCTGTGGGAGGATTTCGACCTGCTGGACACCACCTTTTCCTACCCCATTGCCGCGGCATTTGTGGACCATCTGCTGAACCGCGGGGGCAAGGAAAACTTCCTGGCCTTCTTCCCGGACCAGACCTACGCCCACGCCCAGGCCGTTTACGGCCCGGCGCTGGAAACCTGGATTGACGAGTTCGAAGCCGACCTGCTGAGCCAAAAGTGATACAAGACTAAATTAGTCCTTGCGGGGGTGATGTTCTTTGTTTAATTAGGACAAAGAGGTCGCTTTTGTATCTTGATTGTTGCGAGTCAGTTCGCTCCGGGAGGACGATAAATGAGTCTCAGTTCCACACCCGTGCTTTCTGGGGAAATGACCCTGTTCACCATCACGGACAAGCATCCCGAGACCATCGACGTGTTCGTGGCCAACGGGTACGAGCACATGGCGGTCGAGGAAAAGCGCCAAGCTCAGGGCAAAATGGTCACCCTGGCTCAGGCCGTGCAGATGAAGGGCAAGGATCTTGCTGCCTTCACCCGGTTGCTGGAAAACGCCATTGCCGAGAACCGCAAGCAGACCGACGTGACCCTTGATGTGGCCGAGCCCGAAAGCCAGATCTTCCCCAC
>JAZBOO010000050.1:0-2334 GCA_036351155.1 Candidatus Krumholzibacteriia bacterium
AGGACCGCTCATGAACCTGCTGGACCGTCCGCGCCGTTTGCGTACCAGCCCCGCCATGCGGGAAATGGTGGCCGAAACCGATGTCTCGGCCCGCCACCTGATCACCCCCCACTTCGTGGTCGAGGGCCAGGGTGTGGCCCACGAGATCGGCAGCATGCCCGGCGTCAATCACGTGTCGGTGGACAAGCTGGTCGAAGAGGTCGGCGCCGATCTGGAACTGGGCCTGAAGTCCCACCTGCTGTTCGGCGTGCCCGAGCACAAGGATCACACCGGCTCCGGCGCCATCGACGACAACGGTGTGGTGCAGCAAGCCCTGCGCGCGCTGAAGGAAAAATTCGGTGCCGACGTCATCACCATCACCGATGTGTGCCTGTGCGCCTACACCGACCACGGTCACTGCGGCTTCCTGGAAAACGGCGTGGTGGTCAACGACCCCAGCGTGGAACAGCTGGCCAGGATGGCCCTGAGCCATGCCCAGGCCGGCGCCGACATCGTCAGCCCCAGCGACATGATGGACGGCCGGGTGGCCGCCATGCGCGACCTGATGGATGCCGAGGGCTTCGTGAACACGGGCATCATCGCCTACAGCGCCAAGTACGCCAGCGCCTACTATGGTCCCTTCCGCGACGCCTGTGACAGCGCCCCCCAGGGCGACCGCAAGACCTACCAGATGGACCCGCGCAACGGACGTGAAGGCGTGCTGGAGGCCCTGCTGGACCTGCAAGAGGGGGCCGATATGGTCATGGTCAAGCCGGCCCTGGCCTACCTGGACATCATCCGCCGCGTGCGTGACGAGGTCCTGTGTCCGGTGGTCTGTTACAACGTCAGCGGCGAGTACTCGCTGGTCAAAAACGCCGCAGCGGCGGGTCTGGTGGACGAGGAAGCCATCGTACGCGAGAACCTGATGGCCATGCGCCGCGCCGGCAGCGACATCATCATCACTTACCACGGGCGCGAAGCCCTGCAGAAGGGATGGATCAAGTCATGAGCAACCAGCAGTGGTGGGAACGGGCTCAGAAGGTCATGCCCGGGGGCGTGAACAGCCCTGTGCGGTCGTTCAAGTCGGTGCCCGGCGAGCCTCTCTTTTTCAAGGACGCGGCCGGCTGCCGTTTTCACGATGAGGACGGCAAGAGCTACATCGACTGGTGCCTGAGCTGGGGTCCGTTGATCCTGGGGCACGCCGACCCCGACGTGCACGCCGCCGCCATCGAGGCCGTGAACGAGGGTGCCAGCTTCGGCGCCCCCTGCCGCCGTGAGGTGCTGCTGGCCGAGGCCTTCCTGCAGCGCATGCCCCACTTCGACCAGGTGCGGTTCGTCAGCAGCGGCACCGAAGCGGTGATGAGTGCCATCCGTCTGGCCCGCGGTTTCACCGGGCGCGACCTGGTGTTGAAGTTCACCGGCTGCTACCACGGCCATGTGGACAACCTGCTGGTCGAGGCCGGCAGCGGTCTGGCCACCTTCGGCACACCCAGCAGCGCCGGTGTGCCCAAGGGATTCACCGACACCACCAGCGTGCTTCCCCTCGATGACATCGAGAAGCTGGAAGCTTACTTCGCCGCCAAGGGCAATCAGACGGCGGCCCTGATCATCGAGCCCGTGCCCGCCAACAGCGGCCTGTTGATCCAGCGCGCCGAGTTCCTCGCCGCTTGCCGCCGGCTCACCCAGCAGCACGGCACACTGCTGATTTTCGACGAGGTGATCACCGGCTTCCGCGTGGGCGTTTCCGGGGCCGCGCCGGTCCTGGGCATCAGGCCGGACATCGGCACCTACGGCAAGATCATCGGCGGGGGCTTCCCCGTGGGCGCCTATGCCACCAGCACGGGCATCATGAGCCGCATCTCCCCCCTGGGCGACGTGTACCAGGCCGGCACCCTGAGCGGTAATCCCGTGGCCATGGCCGCGGGCCTGGCCACCCTGGAAAAAACCGGCCAGCCCGGCTTCTACGAGGAACTGGAACGCAAGGGCGCCCGCCTGCAGGCCGGCCTCGAAAAGGCCGCCCAAGACGCCGGCGTCGAAGCCACCGTGGCTCGCCAGGGCTCGCTGTTCTGGACCGTGTTTCAGCCCGAGGCCCCGCGTGCGGTCGAGAACGTCGACAGCAAGATGGAGACCTACGGCCAGTTGCACCGTGACCTGATCAACCGGGGCGTGTACCTGGCCCCCTCGGGCTGGGAAGTGGGCTTCGTGAGTGCCGCCCACACCGACGAGGATATTGACACCACCGTGGCGGCCGTCGCCGACACCTTCCAGACCTGGACCAAGTAACTTTGGGAGCAAGTGACCGATGGCCGATCTGAAACAAGACTCAATTTTCCTGAAGAACCTGCGCGGCGAGCC
>JAZBOO010000051.1:0-3351 GCA_036351155.1 Candidatus Krumholzibacteriia bacterium
ATCCTGTTCCCTGCAGGAGCGGTCGGGATCTCCCTATGGATCGGCTATCAGGGCTGGGGCATCTTCAATCATGTCCAGTGGCCCTTCTGGCTGGAGGTGATCCTGACGATCATCATCCTGGACTTCGTCATTTACATGCAGCACGTCATGTTTCATGCGGTCCCGGTGCTGTGGCGTCTGCACATGATGCACCACGCGGACCTGGACTATGACCTTACCACCGGCACTCGGTTTCACCCTCTTGAAATCATCATCTCCCTGGGAATCAAGGCAGGGGCCATCACCGTGCTGGGGGCCCCTGCGGTAGGCGTCATAATCTTTGAAATCCTTCTCAATGGGACAGCCATGTTCAACCATGGCAATTTCTTCATCCCATTGGGGATCGACAGGGTGCTGCGGCTCCTGGTGGTGACACCCGATATGCACCGTGTCCATCATTCGGTCTTTCCGAACGAAACCAATACCAATTTCGGCTTCAACCTCCCCTGGTGGGACCGCTTGTGCGGCACCTACAAGTCCCAGCCCGCCAAGGGTCACGAACAGATGACCATCGGTTTGAACCAGTTCCGGGACCCGTCCCGCCTCACCCTCCCCTGGATGATTGTCTTGCCTTTCACGGGCAATCCCGGAAGCTACGCCATCGGCAAGAGGGGGACCAAAAACAGCAATCGCCAGAAATGATCCATCGCTTCCGTTGCTTCACCGCCGCCTCTCCCCTTTTATTGCCAACGTAACGTTTGCAGCGACACACTAATCCCTGAGCGCCTCGTGGAGCCTTCGGCTGACATCCAGAAAGGCGCTGGTTTCCTTTTCCCGAGGCCTCGGCAGATCAACTCGGATCTCTTCACGGATCCGCCCCGGATTCTTACTCATGAGAAGAATTCGATCCGCCAGAATCACGGCTTCATTGACGTCGTGGGTCACAAAAAGAATCGTGTGGTCCAGTTCCTGCCAGAGAGACAGGAGAAGGTCCTGCATCTCCTCGCGGCTCTGGGCGTCCAGAGAGGCAAAGGGCTCGTCCATCAACAAAACAGATGGTTTGAGGATAAGCACCCTGGCCAGGGCTACCCGCTGTTTCATACCGCCTGAGATCTCACTGGGAAGGTAATTCCCAAATCCCGCCAACCCGACCAGGTCCAGGAATCGTTCCACCTCTTCCAACTTTGATTTCTTGTTGTGATCCGGCCCTCTCAAACCAAAAGCGATATTTTCCCGAACCGTCAGCCAGGGGAACAGGGCATCTTCCTGAAAGATGATGCAACGATCCGGTCCCGGCGTTTTGACCGGTTTGCTTTTGAGCAAGACCTCCCCGGAAGATGGGGGGATGAAGCCTGCCACGATTTTGAGCAGCGTCGATTTGCCGCACCCGCTTCGCCCGAGGATGCAAATCAGTTCCCCGCTTTCAGCCGTGAAGCGGATGTCTTTAAGAACGGTCAAAAAACCGTTGTTCGCATGGAAAACCTTTGAGAGGCCGTCGATATGAAGGATCTTCTCTTTTGGTTTCTGGCCCGGCAGGGGCAAAGCCCTCAGGTGCGGTTTCATCTCATCCTCCTGGCGCTCTTGAAGCAGAGACGCATCCCCCCCTGAAGCACTTGATCAGTGACCCTCCCGATGACCGCGATGATAATGATCCCGACCACAATCATGTCGATACGGCCCAGCATGCGCGCATCCATGATGACCGCGCCCAGTCCGTCCGGGACCCCGGTCAGCTCCCCCAGTACCAGATAGGCCCATGAAATCCCAAGCCCTAAACGTAAGCCGGTCATGAGGTGGGGCATGGCCCCGGGAAGAAGGATGGCAAAGGTGCCTCGAAGCCTTCTCACGCCCATCATGGCGCCGGCCTGGAGCAGAAGTGGATTGACCTGGCTGGCCCCGGCTGCGGCGTTCAAATAAACAGGAAAAAACGCGGCCAGGGCCACAAGGAAGATCGTTGTTTTCATGCCGATGCCAAACCACACCAGGGCCAGGGGAAGCCAGGTAATGCCCGGGACCGCTCTGAGCGCATTCACCGATGTACTCATGAGCTTCCGGATGAACCACAGACGACCCGAAAGAATCCCCAGGGGAAGACCCACCGCCACAGCAAGCGAAAACCCGCATCCGACCCTCAAAAGGCTCGCTACGGCATCCGAGAGGAAACGGCCTGCATAAGGGCCTCCTTCCGGCTTTCTGAAGATATAGACATAGCCGGTTTCAGCGATATGGAGGGGGTGAGGCAGCAGATAGGCGGGCATCACCCCTGTGGCGCTCACCGCCCACCAGAGGGAAATGACGAGGCATGGAATGGCCCACGGCAGAAACCACCACCTGTTGTTACCGGTTTTCTTGTCGGCGAGTCCCATCATTTCACCGCCCTGTCCACAAATGAGAGGTCAAAAAGCCGATCGTAATCGGGTTGATTTTTTATAACCCCGAGTTCTTCCATCCGTTGACCCAGGGCACGGGCCCTTTTTACAAAATCGGGATCCATCCGCCAGGCCAGCTCCATGTTGGGGGCCGCCTTCTCCAGAACGCGAAGCTCGGCGCCGAATGAGGAGGCCCGCTTCAGCCATTCGTCCGGATGGGTCTGAAGGTATTTTGTCGCATGGGCGTGGGCGTTCACCAGCGTCTGAACCCGTTCCGGATGATTCTCGATCGTGTCCCGCCTGACCAGCATCCCGGCATTGATGGTGCCGATGGATTCGTCGTAGTACGGATACGAGAGGACTTCACCGTACCCCTGGTCCACGGCCAGGGTCGGAAACGGCTCTCCGGAAAGAAAGGCATCGATGCCCCCCCGGGCCAAAGCCATCCCCATATCGAAGAAATCCACCCGCATCAGGTGAACGTCCCTATCGGGCAAAAGCCCGTTGCGGGTCAGGGTTTCCCTCAACAGGATCTCGTGCATGGTCCCCGGCACATAGCCGATCTTCCTCCCTTTGAGGTCGGCGATCTTCCTGACCGGCCCTCCTTTTTTGACCACCAGGGCCGAGCACTTGTTGCAGAGGGCCGCCACCACCACCACGGGTTGACCCATTGAGGCCGAATGAATGGCATGGGCCAGCGTGGTGCCGCACATGTCGAGGCTTCCGGCCAGCAGGGCCGTTTTCTGGTCGGCCGGATTGGTGAAGGAATAGACCGTCACCTTTTGGTTTTCGGGAACGAATCGCGCATAGAAGAAGGGCTGTATGGTCTGGGGCGTCTTCCAGGTCCCCACCCGGATGTCGTCGGCCCGAGAGGCGGTGAAGATCATCAGGATGCAGGCTGCCATTCCGAGGACTGCTCGGAAATATCTTTTTGGCCAAAACATAATTTCCTCCTCCATCAGGCTGGTCGGATTTCAGTCCTGCCAGCAGTGTCTGTGCAACG
>JAZBOO010000052.1:0-3640 GCA_036351155.1 Candidatus Krumholzibacteriia bacterium
AAGAATTTTCCGCCGGCGGTGAACTTCAAGTCCGACTTCGACCCACTGCGCAACATGCAGCGCGAGTTGCGGGACATCAACGGCGACATCACCGACAACCCCAGCGACGCCGTGGACACCACCTACTGGAACTGGGGCGCTTCGAATTTCCGTTTCTTTGCCCTGGACCTCGATGGGCAGGAAACCATGGATCCCTACTACCGGTACACATTGAAGGATACGGCCGAGGGCGATCCGGACATCACCTATCTGGCGGGCGATCCCGAGGCCGACCCCAACCTGGGCTGGATCCAGGTGAACTTTCCCCAGACCTCCAGTGAGGTCAAGGAGTTCGAGATTTTCTTGAACAACGCGCCGGCCGGCGGCACCGCAGTCTTGACCGTAGCGGTCAATGACGAGGCCAACGCCGACACGCGTTTTCATTTCGGCTGGGAAGTACGTGAACCCTCGGGGCCGGTGCTCTACATCCCCGACAATTCGGGACCCAGCACCAAGACCTTCTACCGGGACTTTCTGGCCGGCCAGTACGGAGCGGGCGGCTGGAACGAGTACAGCTTCTGGTATGGCTATCCCGACCACAGCTACGTGCTGATCGAGTCCATGCGGAAGTTCGAGGCCGTTCTCTGGGCCGACGGCGGCAGCACCAGCCCGCGCCTGGAAGAGGCGGCTCAGACCGGCGGGGTGCTGGCCCAGTATCTGAACCCTCTGCAGGGGCAAGATCCCGGCCGGTTGTTGCTGGTTTCCAAGGGTGTGGTGGGCAACCTGTCTGCCATTCCGCATCCTTTCCTGAAGAACGTGCTGGGGATCAGCCCTTCGCCTTCGCCGGTGACCGAGATCACCACCGTGGCGGGCAAGGCCGCCCTCGGACTGCAGGACTACCTGCCGGCCCTGACCTCGTTCAGTGGATTCGGCAAGGCCGTGGGCCTGGCGCAACCCGCCGAGAACATTCCCAAGGCCGTGCCCGTTTACCAGATGGAACTCTGTGTCCGCTGTTATGGTCTTCGCCCGCCCTACGACCCGGTGGTCGGCATGCGATTCCCCGATTATGAAACGGCCACGCTGGCCTCGGTGGTGACCCTCAGCCTGCAACTCGAATATTTCAACAGCGGCGAGGCCATGGCGGCCATGTCCGCCATTCTGTCCGAGGAGCTGGGAGTGGGGAGTCCATGAGGCACGGCCGAAATCTGCTGCTGCTGGTCGCGTTCCTGGTTCTCGGAACGGCCACACCTGCCGAGGCCCAGACCCGGGCCCGGGCCGAGCAGCCCCTGGAGCCGGTGACGATCAAGGGGCGGGTCTACGACAACGAGACCGGCGAGACCATGCCCTACACCAACATCTTCATCACCGGCACCAACATCGGCACCATGGCCTTCACTGATGGCTTCTACATCATGCGGGGATTGCCGCCGGGAACCTACACCGTCAAGGCCAGCTACATTTCTTACGGACTGGGGTCCGAAACGGTCACTCTGGGGCCAGGGGAAGTGGTCAACCTGGACTTCCACCTGCAGGTCGAGGCCATCATGATGGAGCCCTTCGAGGTGGCGGCCGAGCGGGCCTTGATCGAGGTCGACAAGACCGGTTCGTCGCACTACATCACCTCCGAGCAGATGGAGGCCATGCCCCTGGATCAGGTGGTCGACATGATCGCCCAGAAGCCGGGAGTCACCCTGCAGGACAACGAGATCCACATCCGCGGGGGCCGGGCCGATGACACCATGTTCGTGGTCGACGGGATGAACGTGAGCGATCCGCTGGCCGGCGGCGGTTACGGCTACGCCATCGATCCCTCGATCATCAACGAGATCGAGGTTCTGACCGGCGGCTTCAATGCCGAGTATGGGCAAGCTGTCAGCGGTGTGGTCAACGTGACGACCAAGGAGGGCAGCGATCGTCTGGAGGGCAAGGTCAGCTTCAAGCGCGACTACGCCTTCAGCCGGGTGCCCAAGAATGACACCATCGGCTGGCGCGACCTGGACACTTTCACCGAGGCCCACAACATCGACATCGTCAAGGCCAGCCTGTCGGGGCCCGACCCCTTCAGCGCTGCCTTGAAGGCCCTGGGTCTGGAACTGCCCGGCCGGCAGTACATGCTGGTCAGCGGGTCCATGGATATTCGCGACGGATACCTGCCCATCCAGTCGCGCCAGACCGATCTGACCTCGCCGATCTACACATCCGATATGTGGTCGCCGCGGCAGCAGAACGACTGGAACGGCCTGGCCAAGTGGACCTGGCACATGACGTCCAACCACAAGCTGAGCATCAACACCAGCCGGCAGGTGGGTATCAGCCAGGGCTTCCGTCTGCCGGGCGAGGGCTATCCCCGCGACTTCATGGACAACCTGGACAACTATCTGGTGTTCACCACGGAAAACATCCTGACCCAGGCCTACTATCGTCAGGTTCTGAACGAATCGTCGTGGTACGAGATCACCCTGGGGCGGAACTTCAACCGCATGCACGCCAACGTCAACGGCGAGGACGACTTCACCCAGTACGACCGGCGGTTCTATCCCCAGAACGCCATCGATGGCCAGGCCGTGGGCTCCGCCGACCGCTGGCACGACCACTACAGCGAGTCCTATACCATGAAGGGCGCCTATTCCTTCATGGGGGCGGGCAACAACAAGTTCAAGACGGGCTTCGAGATGAGCGCCACCGAGATGCAGCTCATCGACCTGCAGTCCGATCTGGGCAACGCGCCGGCCGGCAAGCTGGCCGTGGGACAGGATATTTTCACGGCGCATCCGGTGACGGGCGCGGGCTATTTTCAGGACACCATCGACTACCGCGGCATGGTCATCAATGCCGGGGTGCGGGTGGATTTCTGGGCGCCTGGCAAGGAAGTCGAGCGGGTGATGCAGAACCCCGACGACTACCTGTTCATCACCCCGGACATGGCCACCGAGTTCGAGGACAAGACCTCGCGGGCCTTCGGCCGCAACTGGAAAACCCGCCTGTCCCCGCGTCTGGGACTCAGCTTCCCGGTGACCGAGCGGGACAAGTTCTTCTTCAACTACGGGCATTTCAGTCAGTGGCCGCGATTCGCTTACGTGTATCCGCAGCTCGAGGCTCAGACGGCCTCGGAAATCCAGCTGCTGGGCAATCCCAACCTGGATCCCAAGGTGACCGTCGAGTACGAGACGGGCATCCAGCATGAGTTCGGCGGCCTGTGGAGCCTGGGTGTCACCTTCTACAACCGGGACATCTACGACTACGCCAAGAGCGTGGGCCTGGGCGCGGTGGACATCCCCGCCAATCAGACCCCCGACCCGTACGATGTGGACCCCGTGACGATCAGCCCGGTCCGGTACTTCAACGGCGATTCGGCGCGCAGCCTGGGTGCGGAGATGACCGTGATCAAGCGTACCACCCGCTGGCTCAGTGGATCGGCCAGCCTGGAGTTGCAGCGTACGACCGGCACCAACAGCGATGCCGACCAGGCTTACCTGGCCGCTCTGTACGAGAGCGAGACCACCATCTTCGGCAACGAGGGCGGTCTCAAGCGCAGCCCCCTGGTCTGGGACAAGCCCTGGACCGTGAGCATGAACCTGGACTTCTCCGTGTTCGACAAGGACCGCCCGGCTCTGTTTGGCTGGACCATGCCCCCCAACTGGAGCTTGAACCTCCTGGCCCG